>SEHC01000310.1 GCA_004173415.1 Lysobacteraceae bacterium | reverse complement strand
GTTGCCGGCAGTTGGTCCAGTCCCTGTTCCGGATAATTCATCACCCTCAGCAGCATCGGCAGGCTCAGCGCCGAGACGCGTCGCACCGGCGTGCCCAGGCGGGCCAGTTCGCCCGCCAGGTTGCTGGGACTGGCGCCGTAGAGGTCGGTCAGCACCAACACCCCGTCGCCGCTGTCCACCCGCCGCAGGGCAGAAGAGGCCTTGGGCAGCAAAACCGCCAGATCGGCGTCGAACGGGACTTCGAAGGCCTCCGTACGCAAGGGTAATCGCCGTAACAGACGGGTGGCCACCGCCAGGAGCGATGTGCCGATACCAGGATGGGTCACCAGGAGAATGCCACAGGACATGCAGGGAAGTTAACAGACGTGGGTGACCGGCTGGAAGCGGCCAGTGCATGCGTGGAGGAGATGGCCCGTCCCAGCGGCGTGGCGGCTCGCCGTGGCCGCTCAGTCCAGCTCGCGGTGGAAGGTGGCCACCTCGTCCCAGCCTTGCCCGCGCGCATGGCTGGCCAGGCGCTCGGCCAGGTACACCGAGCGGTGCTTGCCGCCGGTGCAGCCGAAGGCAATGGTGACGTAGCTGCGCGTCTCGCCACGCAGGCGCGGCAGCCAGGTATCGAGGAACTGGCTGACCTGGCCCACGTATTCGACCACTTCCGGCTGCGCTTCCAGGTAGTCGCGCACCTCGGCATCGCGCCCCGACAGCGGCCGCAGTTGCGGATTCCAATGGGGGTTGGGCAGCACCCGGGCGTCGAACACGAAGTCCGCGTCGCCCGGCACGCCGCGCTTGTAGGCGAAGGACTCGAACAGCAGCGACAGCGAGGTGCCGCTGTTGAAGGCGAACTCGGCTATCAGGCGCCGGCGCAACTGGTGCACGTTGAGCGCCGTGGTGTCGATGATCACGTCGGCTTCGGCGCGCAGCGGGGCGGTGACCTCGCGCTCGCGGCTGATCGATTCGGGAAGCGAAAGCCCCGAATGGGAAAGCGGATGCTTGCGCCGGGTGTCCGAATAGCGGCGCAGCAGGACCTCGTCGCTGGCATCGAAGAACAGCAGCGTGGCGCCCATCCCGATTTCGCCCAGCGCCGCGCGCCATTGCGCGAGCTTGGACAGGTCGCTGTGGCGGTTGCGCACGTCGATGCCCACGGCGATCTTCTGCGGCAGCGCGTTGTCGCGCATCAGGCTGCGCGCGAAGGAGGGAAGCAGTTCCACCGGCAGGTTGTCGACGCAGTAGTAGTCGAGGTCCTCGAAGGTCTTCAACGCCACCGACTTGCCCGACCCGGACAGCCCGCTGACGATGACCACCGTGGGGGCCTGCGTTGCGCCGGCGGAAGGCCGGTCCTCCGTCGCCGATCCGCTGCTCACGGCGCGCTGCGCTCCAGCAGGTTGCTGTGGCGGGCGATGAACATGGCCGCCGGGTCGATGCCCTTGGTGCGCAGGATGTGCAGGCGGGTGGCCGCCTCGGTCAGGACCGCCAGGTTGCGGCCCGGCATTACCGGCAGGGTGATCAGCGGCACATCCAGGTCCAGCACATGGCGGCTGCCGCTGTCACCGGTCAGGCGTTCGTAGCCGTGAGGATTGGGTTCGGTCATGGGCCGGGTCAGGTGCACGATCAGGCGCAGGTACTTGTTCTTCTTCACCGCGGTGTCGCCGAACATGTCGCGCACGTTGAGCACCCCCAGTCCGCGAACCTCCAGCAGGTCCTGCAGCAGCTCGGGGCAGGTGCCGTCGAGCACGTCGGGGGCGATCTGGGTGAACTCCGGCGCATCGTCGGCCACCAGCCGGTGGCCGCGGCTGAGCAGCTCCAGCGCCAGTTCGCTCTTGCCCGACCCGGCCTCGCCGGTGATCAGCACGCCGATGGAATAGATCTCCATGAATACCCCATGCAGGGTCACCCGCGGGGCGAGCGTGCGCGCCATGTGGTAGGAGAGGTGGTTGAGCAGTTCGTGGCCGCGCTTGGGCGAGGTCCACAGCGGGGTCTCGGATTCCTCCGCGGCCGCGCGCAGGTCCTCGGGACAGGACTGGCTCTTGCTGATGACCAAGGCCAGCGGCCGGAATTGCACGATCTTCTCGATCGTCTCCCAGCGCTGGCGCGAATCCAGCGAATCGAGCCAGCCCAGTTCCTCGCTGCCCAGGATCTGCACCTTGTTGGGATAGATCGCGTTGAGGTAGCCGGCCAGCGACGGCCGCCGGGCGATCGTGTCCACCGCCTCCAGCACCCGGCTGTCGCCCTTGGCCCCGGCCAGCCAGCGCAAGGCCAGCTTGTCCTTCTGCTGCTCGAACAGTTCGCGGGCGGTTATGCTGGTGGTCATGCGGCGGCTTTGGGTGGGTAAGGGTCGTCAAGCAACAGGCTGCGCATCGTCCCCGCATCGGGGGCATTGCGCAAAGCGCTGCGGAATCGTTCGTCGGAGAAGCGCTCGGCCAGTTCCGACAGCAGCATCAGGTGCTGGTGGGTGTAATGATCGGGCACCGCCATCGCAAACACCAGATCGACGGGCTGGCCGTCGCCGGCATTGAAGTCCACCGGGGGTTCGAGCCTCAGCAAGGCGCCACGCGGGGTTTCCAGTGCATGCGATCGGCCATGCGGGATGGCGACCCCGTGGCCGATCGCGGTGCTGCCCAGGCCTTCGCGCGCCTGCAGGCTGATCCGCAGTTCCTCGCCTCCGGCCTGGCGGCAGGCCAGCAGCTCCGCCGCCGCTTCCAGGACCGCGTCGCGATCGGCGGCGACCAGCACCGACGCGCGCACCTCCGCCAGTTGCGAGGCCAGGGTCATGTCAGTGGCGGGCTCGCCGGGCCGCGGCGCGGCGGGCGGGGCAGGGGATGGGAATCAATCGGCGTTCTCGCCACGCGGGCCGCGTTCCTTGTCGATCTTCTTCTGCTTGTGCTTGAGCAGCAGCCGGTCCAGCTTGTCGGCGAGGATGTCGATCGCGGCGTACATGGTCTCGGCGCCCGCATCGGCGTGCAGGGTACGGCCGGCGAGGTTGAGGGTGGCTTCGGCGAGGTAGTCGGGCTTGCGTATGCCCAGCTGTGCCCGGACTTCCAATGGCTGGTCGAAATGGCGCTCGAGGCGCTTGAACTTGGTTTCGACGTATTCCCGCAGCGCGGGGGTGACTTCGATCTGCTGGCCATGGGTCTCGATACGCATCGCTTGCCTCCTTCAGGTTCGATGGACCGCGGAATCCGCGGTGGACTGCCGTGCATGTGACCGCGTGTGGTGGCGTAAGTTC
>SEHC01000309.1 GCA_004173415.1 Lysobacteraceae bacterium | reverse complement strand
CGCGCGGGATTGCGCCATGCCGCCGCGGTGTTGCGCGCCACCCAGCCGAGGCGGCGACTGGCCTTGCTGCGCGAGCGCCTGCAATCGCTGGGTCCGCGCCCGCAGGCGGCGATCGTGCGCGAGCTGCAGCGCGACACCGACCGCTTGCGCAGCCTGGTCCGCTCGCTTGAAGCGGTCAGCCCACTAGCCACGGTCGCGCGCGGCTATGCCCTGATCAGTCGCGAGGACGGCAGCCTGGTGCGCTCGGTGGCCCAGGTCGAAACCGGCGAGGCGGTCGTGGCGCGCGTGGGTGACGGCGCGCTGCGGCTGCGCGTCGAGGGCACCGACGCCGGCTCGAACTGAGCTCCGCGCCCCACCACGCAGGCGCCAATCGCATCCGGCGCAACCCCGTTGCCGGACCCGGCACGTTCACTTCCCCGTCCACCACGGGAGAAGACCCATGCAATACCGCCTGCCCTGCCATGCCCTGTCCTGCCTGAGCCTGCTCGCGATCGCGGTGATCGCCGGCTGCAGCTCCACCGCGCGCATGACCACCGAGGCGCCCACCAGGGCACCCGCAGAAGTGCCTTCCACCGACCAGGCCGCTGGACTCGACCGGGTCGCGGTCACCGGCAGCCGCATGCAACGGGCCGAAATGGAAAGTTCGCGACAAGCCGCTGCGGCGCGCAAGGCAGCCGCGCCTGCATCTTCCCCAGCGCCACCGCCGATGGCCTATGAGCAGGCCGCCGGCCATGCCTACCTCGCCGCTGCCCCGCTCCTTGCCCACGCGGAACCGGCCAATACCGAGAACTACCAGCAGCGCGTCGACAACCCGGTGCAGCGGACCAGCGAACAGCCGGTCTCCACCTTCTCGGTCGACGTCGACACCGGAAGCTACAGCAACGTCCGCCGCATGCTGCGCGAGGGGGTCCGCCCACCTGCTGATTCGGTGCGGGCCGAGGAATTCATCAACTATTTCAGCTACCAGCATCCTGCGCCGGCCGACCGCAGCAGCCCGTTCCGGGTCACCACGGAACTGGCCGCCACGCCCTGGAACCCCCAACGCCAGTTGCTGATGATCGGGATCAAGGGCTACGACGTGCCCAAGGCGACGCTGCCGCCGGCCAACCTGGTATTCCTGCTCGATACCTCCGGCTCGATGGACGCCCCGGACAAGCTGCCGCTTCTGGCAGCGCTCGAGCGGCTGCAGGCGGGCGGCAGCACCAACGGTGGCGACGGCATCCGCCTGGCCTATGCGATGGCCAGGCAAGGTTTCATCAAGGACGGCGTGAACCGGGTGATCCTGGCCACGGACGGCGATTTCAACGTCGGTACGGTCAGCCAGCAGGCGCTGGAGACGATGGTGGGCGACCAGCGCAAGTCGGGCATCGCCCTGACCACGCTAGGCTTCGGCCAGGGCAACTACAACGACGCCCTCGCCGAGCGGCTGGCCGATGTGGGCGATGGCAACCATGCCTACATCGATACGCCGCAGGAAGCACGCAAGGTGCTGGTGGAAGAAATGCAATCCACCCTCCTGACCATCGCCCGCGACGTCAAGATCCAGGTCGAGTTCAATCCGGCGCTGGTTTCCGAGTACCGCCTGATCGGCTACGAAAACCGGGTGCTGCAACGCGAGGACTTCGCCAACGACAAGGTCGATGCCGGCGATATCGGTGCCGGCCACGAGGTCACCGCGCTGTACGAGATCACCCCGGCGGGCTCGGCTGGCGGACGACTGCCTGCGTTGCGCTATGGCGACGCGACACCGGCGCAGCCGAAGAACCAGGGCGAGGTCGCGCACCTGCGCCTGCGCTACAAGCTGCCGGGCGCGGACAACAGCCGGCTGATCGAAGCCCCGATCCTGGCCGCTTCGTCGACGGCAAGGCCAAGCCAGGCATTCCGCTTCGCCAGCGCGGTGGCTGCCTATGCCGACCTGCTGCGCGGAGGCCGGAATATCGACCAGTGGGGTTGGAGCGAGGTAGCCGCCGCGGCCCGCAACGCACGCGGTGCCGATGTTTTCGGCTTGCGTGATGAATTCGTGGCACTGGTGGAGGAAGCGCGTCGCTTGGTCTCGCCCGACGGCCAGGCACCCGTGGCCACCAGCGACTGACCCGGGCTCCAGGCACAGCGATGTGCGCGGGCAACGGGCCGCGCGCGCAACGAGGCTACGCCTCGGTGTCGCCCATGCGCGCCGAGGGGCGGCCCAGCAGATACCCCTGCCCGTGGCTGCATCCCAGTTCGATCAGGGCCGCACGCTGCTCCTCGGTCTCGATGCCTTCTGCGATGGTGTCGATGCCCAGCGTGCTGGCCAGGGCCAGGATCGCGCGGACCAGGGCCAGGCTTTCGGGCCGGCCTTCGCCACCGATGCCGGCGATGAAGCTGCGGTCGATCTTCAGCACCGAGATTGGGAAGCGATGCAGGTAGGACAGTGCGGAGAAGCCGGTACCGAAATCGTCCAGCTGGGCCAGGATGCCGTGCTGGCGCAGGGTCCGCAGGGTGCGCAAGGTGCGCGGTGCGTCGTCCAGCAGCGCAACCTCGGTAATCTCGACCCGCATCCGCGCCGGATCGGCACCGACCGCGTCGAACATGGCAAGCAGGCGATCGGCGAAGTCCGGTGAGCGGAAATGCCGCGGCGACACGTTCACCGAGATGTAGCCCTCGCTGCCGCGGGCCAGCTGGCCCACGACCTGTTCGTAGAGCAGCCAGTCGACCTGTTCGATCAGGCCGCTGTCTTCGCCTAGGCTGATGAACTCCGCCGGCAGCAGCATGCCGCGGCGCTCGTGCTTCCAGCGCAGCAACGCTTCATGGCCGATGATCGCGCCATCCTCGAGCCGGCGTATCGGCTGGTAGAAAGGCAGGAAGTCGCGGTTGTTGATCGCCCGGCGCAGGTCGGCCTCCAGGTCCAGGCTCTGCATCGCCTCCTCGCGCATGGCCTCGTCGAACACCGCGTAACGGTCGCGGCCCTGGGCCTTGGCCCGGTACATCGCGGCATCGGCGTCGCGCAGCAGTTCCTCGCCGTTGCGGTAGCGCGGATGCCAGGCGGCGATGCCCAGGCTGGCCGAGGGGAACAGCTCGCGTCCGCCCAGCCACATCGGCTTGCCCAGCATCGAGAGGATGCGCTGGGAAAGTTCCCGCGCGCTGTCCATGCCATCGGCGTACTCGATCAGGATCGCGAATTCGTCGCCGCCCAGGCGCGAGACCACGTCGTTGCCGCGCACGGCGGCGGTGATGCGGCGGGAGACTTCGACCAGCATCTCATCGCCTGCGGCATGGCCGATGCTGTCGTTGACCAGCTTGAACCGGTCCAGGTCCAGGAACAGCACGGCGAATTCCTGGCCGTCGCCGTGCCGGGCACGCTCGATCGACGCCGCCAGCCGATCCAGCAGGTGCGGGCGGTTGGGAAGGCCGGTCAGGCCATCGTGGGTCGCCTGGTGGGTCAGCCGCTGTTCGGCACGCAGACGCTCGCCCATCTGCGCCAGCAGCTTGGCGTTGGCCTCGGCCAGCTCGTATGTGCGCACGTCGACCCGGCGTTCCAGCTCGTCGTGGGCCGCGCGCAGGTTCTGCTGCGCGCGCTGCCGGGCCAGGCCGTTGCCGATGTTGTGGGCCACGAAGGTCAGCAGGTTCTGGTCGTGCGGGCTGAAACTGACGTCGGGGGAATAGCTCTGCACGGCGATCACCCCGACCACCTCCTCGTCCCGGTGCAGCGGCACGCCCAGCCAGCTGTAGGCGTGCGGCCCGTATTCGTGGACCTTGCCCTGCAAGCCCAGCTCGTTGAGCTTGGCGCGATCGGCCAGCAACGGCCGCCTGATGCTGAGCACGTGTTCGGTCAGTCCGTCGGTGAGCTTGCGCGACTTGCGCACCGGATCGCGCTCGTCGATCGAATACGGGAAATCCAGGCTCTCGCCGTCGTCGGACAGCAGGGCGATATAGAAATTGCGCGCATAGATCAGCTCGTCGACCACCGCGTGCACGTCGGCGTAGAAGCGCCCGAGGCTCTCCGAGGTGATGGCCAGCTCGGCGATCCGGAACAGCGCGCGCTGCAGCTTTTCGGCGCGCTTGCGCTCCAGGATCTCGGCCTGCAGCTCGCGGTTGGCACGCTGCAGCTCGTGGGTGCGGGCCTCGATGCGGCGCTCCAGGTCCACGTGCGCATGCTTGCGGTCGAGCGCGGTCAGGATGTGCTGGGCCACGTAGCCCAGCAATGCCCGGTCCTCGTCGGCATAGCTGCCGGGGGTGTCGTAGCTCTGCACCACGATGGCGCCGCAGACCCGCTCGTCGCGGCGCATCGGCACGCCCATCCAGTCGACGCTGTCCGGGCCGTGGGACAGGTCGGGCATCACCCCCAGCTTCTGGCGCACGGCGATGGAGGGACCGCGCACGGCCTGGCCGTGCCTGAGCAGGGCGAAGGT
>SEHC01000015.1 GCA_004173415.1 Lysobacteraceae bacterium | reverse complement strand
GGTTCGCGCCTGAAGCGCGCTGAAATCGAAGGTGCAGTGCCGGTGATCGTGATCGATCGCGCCACCATCGACGCCAGCGGTGACGTGTCCGTGGCCGACGTGCTGCGTGACAGCACCTTTGCTTCGTTCGGCAACTTCAAGCCGCAGTCCGGCAGCTCCGCACAGTCGCTGGCCACCATCGACCTGCGTGGTATCGGTTCGGGCCGCACCCTGGTCCTGATCGACGGCCGTCGCGCCCCGACCAACCCGATGGCCGCTTCCAGCGGTACCGACTTGAACGCCATCCCGCTCGCCGCGGTTGAGCGCATCGAGATCCTGTCCGATGGCGCGTCCGCCATCTACGGTTCGGATGCCATCGGCGGCGTCGTCAACGTCATCCTGCGCAAGGACTTCAACGGCGCCGAACTGCGTTACGGCATTGGCCAGACCAAGGTCACCGGCGGCGACCTGGAAGATGCGGCCGTCACCTTCGGCATCTCCGGCGACCGTGGCAGCCTGATCGGCGGCGCCTCGACCTCCAGCCGCGGCATGGTGTTCACCCGCGACCAGATCGGCGGCGGCACCCTCGGCGTCTCGATCTACGGCAACAACTACTACCGTAACGACATCAACCCGGCGACGGGCCGTCCGTACGGCGCCCAGGCTGTTCCGGGCTTCGCCTGCAACAGCGATGGCTTCTGGCTCCAGGCCAACGGCCGTTGCTCGTTCGACTTCAACTCCGTGGCCGCCAACGAAGCCTCGGTGAAGAACAAGTCGATCTTCACCCGCGGCGAATACCAGATCAACGATGACTGGTCGGTCTACATGTCGGCCAACGTCACCAAGGTCAACACCTTTGGTCGTTACGCGCCGGTTCCGGGCATCGTGGTCGTCCAGGACGGCACCCCGAACGACGTGGTCAAGGGCGATGGCCTGGCGACCTATTTCTACCACCGCTTCGCCGCCGCGGGTAACCGCGATGGCCTGACCGACACCACCAACTCCGATTTCCTGGTGGGCTTCCAGGGCCAGCTGAGCGACAAGGTCAGCGTTGACTTCGGCATCCGCCGCAGCGACTACAAGTACGGCGACATCGGCCGTGGCTACGTGCTGGGCAGCCTGGCCAATGCAGCTGCCGACGCTGGCGACTACATCCTGACCGACCCCTTCGGTGCGGATCCGGCCGTGCTGCAGGGCTTCACCGTCACCATCAGCCGTGACTCGCGCTGGAAGACCGAGGAAATCTTCGGCTCCGTCAACTTCGACCTGTTCGAAATGGGCGGCGGCGTGTCCAACGCTGTGGTCGGCGCGGAATACCGCGAAGACGTGTATTACGACAAGTACGACTCGCTGTCGGAATCCGGCACCGTGCTCGGTTCGGCCGGTAACTCCTCGGGTGGTTCGCGCAATGTCTATGCGGCCTACTTCGAGTGGCTGTTCCCGTTCACCAGCAACTTCGACATCACCCTGGCGGGTCGTTACGACAAGTACAGCGACTACGGCGCGGATTTCTCGCCGAAGATCGCCGCACGCTGGCAGCCGCTGGACAATCTGACCTTCCGTGCCTCGTACGGTCAGGGCTTCCGCGCCCCGGGTCTGGACATCCTGACCCAGAAGCTGACCTTCTCGGCTGAGCCGGTCAACGATCCGATCTCGTGCCAGATCTCGGGTGCCCCGTCGACCTGCTCGATCCAGATCGACAGCTACTCGATCGCCAACCCGGCCCTGGCGTCGGAGCAGTCCACCCAGTACAGCGTCGGCGTGGTCTATGACCCGGTCGACTGGCTGGACCTGAGCCTGGACTACTACAACATCAAGATCGAGGATTCGATCTCGCAGTACAGCTCGCAGGACATCGTCGACTGCACCCGTGATCCGGCCACCTACGGCGCCTGCCCGGCCGGTCTCGGCGCGACCTTCCGTGCAGACGGCAGCATCCGCACCCTGACCACCGGCTTCGCGAACCGTGGCCTGCTGAAGACCAATGGTCTGGACTTCCGCGCCAACACGGATTTCGATCTGGGTGGCATGGGCAAGCTGCGCAACAACCTGACCGTGTCGTACATCAACACGTTCGAAGTGTCTGACATCACCGGCCGTCTGGTCGAGCAGCTGGACCTGGGTGGCGCGCCGGATCTGCGCGTCAACCTGGCCAACACCTGGGAATACGGTGACTTCACGGTTGGTTTCAACACCAACTTCATCGGTTCGCACGGCAACTACGGTAGCTATGCAACCAATGACGTGCAGTTCTCGTACAAGACCCCGTGGAACGCCCGCATCTCCGTTGGTGCCACCAACGTTGGCGATCGTTACCCGGAGCTGATCCCGTACGATGGCCGTCCGTGGAACTTCTACCTGTATGACGCCTATGGCCGCACCACGTACTTCCGTTACGTGCAGACGTTCTAAGCGATACATGCAAGGTTGAACTGGAGGGGCCCCGGAAACGGGGCCCTTCTTTTTTGCCGGGAGCCCGGCACAATAAGTAAATGAATTCCGATGCTGACGACGACCGCCGGAAAGCGTGGTCAACCTACTGGGCGGCGGGCGCGCTCCACTCCTGCGCGCAGAGCTACCAGCAAAACTACAAAGGCGCGATAGCGGCGTTCTGGCGGCAGCGAGCCGCCCAGTTGACCGCGGGTAGCCGGATCCTGGACCTGGCTACAGGCAACGGCGCATTGCCGTTGCTGCTCTGGGAAGAGGCAGGACCCGGTGCGGGCCTGCGCATCGATGCGGTGGATCTTGCCCAGGTTGCGCCTGGCTGGCACCAGGCGGGTCTGCACCCGGGGATAAGCTTCCATTCCGGCGTGGCGATGGAAGAACTGCCATTTTCCGATGCCACATTCGATCTGGTGGTCAGTCAGTACGGGCTGGAGTACGCACACTGGCCGGATGCATTGCAGGAGGCCGTCAGGGTGGCCAAGCCGGGCGGGTCGGTTGCGTTCGTGATGCATCACGCCGACTCCGTATTGGTAAACGTGGCGCGTGGAGAACTGAAAAACCAGCGCCTGCTGCTGGAGCCAGATGGGTTGCTCACAGTCGCACTCGAAGTGATCCCCTTCATCGCCCAGGCGCGCCGTAACGCCAGCGGGCAGCTGGACAACGCCGAGGCTCGACAGGCGCGCCAGCGCTACAACCTGGCGATGGAGCGCGTGGCCGTCGAGATCGACATGAGCGCGGTTCCGGATCTGCTGATCCAGGCGCGTGCGCGAGTGCACGGTCTGGTTTCGGAAGTTGGCGTGACGAGTGCCGAAGTGCAGTCAGCGGCGATCGAGGCCCTTGCGGGTCAGCTCGAATCGGCAATGCTGCGGACCGCCGAGCTGATCGAGCATGCGGTCGATGCGCGGCGCCTGGAACAATTGCGGGAATGCTTTCATGCGGGCTTGCCAACCCATCGGATCGACTGTACCCCGATCACCCAGGAACAAGGCGTCCTCGGGTGGGGCGTAGCAGTGACGCCGCGGCCGTCTGCTTCCGTTGCGTCGGTCCTGTGACCGAACTAGAACGTTTCGGGATCCAGTACGTCCAATAGCGGCGCCAATGAAGCCTCGTAATTCCGCCAGCGACCCACGGACCGGGTGTGCATGGGTTGCTTGACCTGCCACCGGCTCGGGGTCTGCACGCCGCGGCTACTGAGGTGGAAATCAAGGCACGCCGGATCCCACGGCAAGCCGACGAAGTCGATGATCTTGCGGGCTTCCTCCTCGGGCGAGGAGACAAGGTTTTCGTAACGCGATTCGAAAACGGGCAGCGGCAGCGATTCCTGCCAATGGCGCATCAGTCTTTGCTGCAGGTTGATGTAGTGGCCGATGCCGGCAAAGCTGGTCGCCAGTTTCTCTTCCAGCGCGAAGTTCTCGCCGTAGATGGAAACCGCCACGTCCCGTGGATCGCGTCGGCACCAGATGACCCGGGCCCTGGGGAACATCATCGCCACCAAGCCGAGGTGGAAGAAATTCAGGGGTGCCTTGTCGACCAGCCGCGTGGCTTGTGGGTGGGCATTGCGCGTGGCGGCCTCACGGTAGCGCATGATTGCCTCGGCCAGCGTTCCTTGGTCCATTCCAAGCACGGACTCGGGCCAGGCGCGCTGGCTGCCGAGGCGCAACGGCAGGTTCCGGACGATCAATGAGATGTCAGGTAATTCACCGCATCCGTGGGCCTGGGGATGACTGGCGATGATCTGCTCGGTCAGGGTGGTACCGCTGCGTGGCATGCCCACAATGAACACCATGCGCGGGTCGTCACTGCCTGCGAGCCGTTGTCCCTGGAAAAATGCGGGTTGGAAAAGCCGGATGTTGCGATCGACACTGGCGGACAAGCGCTCAAGGTCGGGCTCTCCTATCATCCGCCGACGTGCCGCATTCGCGTCATCCCAGCTGGCCATGGCGGCCTGGTAGTCGCCGCGTCCATCATGGACCTTGCCAAGTTCGTAGCCGATAAGGGCGCGGTCCGCATCGGGCAGGGCGGCGCTTGCTTGCAGGCTTGCCGATTCTTCGACCAGGCTGTCCGGCGCCTTGCCCCGCTGCAGTCCCAGCATGCCACTCAGCGGGAAAGCCCAGCCGGGCTTCAGGACCAGCGCCTGCTGGTAGGCCGCCAGCGCCGCCTTGCGGTCGTCGTTGTCCTCCCTGGACTGTGCGAGCGCCATCCACAGGTCCGCGGCATGTGGCATCCGCTCAAGCGCTGTCTCGTAGGAAGCGATCGCCTGATCATGCAGTCCCAGCCGGCTCATGGTCTCGCCGGTTTTCAGGCATGCATCCACGTCATCCGGGTAGATGCCAAGCAGTTCTTGCCACAAGGGCAGGGCGTCGGCCGGGTAGCCGGCGCGGAACTCGAGATCCGCCAACGCCCTGAGTATCTTGACGTGGCCTGGCGCAAGCCCCCGCGCAGTACGCAGGGCGGCAAGCGCCTCGATATCACGGTGCAGGCGAAGCAGGGACGTCCCGAGGAAGTACCAGGCATCAGCGCGGCCAGGCTGGTGTGCGACGGTCTTGCGGAAGTGGGCGATTGCGTCGCCGTATTGCCCGGTATGCGCCTGCAGGCAACCTAGCTGGAAGCCGAACTCAATCGAATCCGGAGCCAGCTGCGACGCAGTGGTCATGTGCAGCAGGGCGAGGTCGTGGCGCCCGTTGGCGGAGGCCTGGAGCGCCAAGGTCCGGTGGACGTCCGGCTCCGAGGGAAACTCCTCGACCATGGCCCTCAGCTTCTGTTCGGCCAAGGGCCACGCCCCGGTTTGCTGCAGGGCCGAGATTTCCCGCAGGCGCTGCTCTATGGACACGCTTCGATCATCCGGGGCTGGCGGCTTTACAAGTCAATGAGGCATTTGCCGGCCGGCGGCGCGGCACCAGATGAAAACGCGAACGAGGTCCGGGTCAGAGGTCCTGCTCGTAGCGAACATAAGGGACGGTGCCCTCGTCGCTGCTTTCATTGCCGGGCGAGAAGGGATTTTTTCCGCGCGTCACCACATTCTCCGCCCCGACGGTCAGCTGTCCGCTCCACGGCGTACGCCAGGTCAGGCCCATGCCCAAACCTTCCCACTTTCCGGGTTGTCCGGGCACATCGACCACCCGACCGACGATGTTGGCGCTGAAAGCGCCATAGCCACCACCCACGCTGAGACTCTTGCTGTTCCAGCGATCGGCCATGGCCGGAACGTCGGCAATCGGCATTAGCGTCGCCCGTGCCACTGCGCCGCCGATACGCACGAAGCCCTCACGACCGATGTTCTTCTGGCCGAAGACCGCCAGGTCGTTCTGCTCGACGCGGGCACTGGCATTGTTGGCCAGCCAGGCCGGTAGCGTGTCGCGGCCACTGCTTACGGACAGCCCCAGTTTGCCGCCTGGGCGGGCCAAGGTGGCGCCGGCGGTGACCCGTTGGCTGGTCCCATCATTGTCGTTGCTGAGTTCCGCAACCGCGCAGTTGCTGATCAGGCTGCCTATGCTGCTGGCGCTCTGGCGATTGCAGACCAGACCCAGAGAATCACCTGCATCAAGACCGAACGCCGCGCCCAGGGTATTGCTCCCCAAGCGCCAGCTCGCGCCAGCCGAGGCTTCGCCGGTGGGTTCCAGAAGGAGGACCGCCTCAACCTTGCCGCTGGTGTTGTTCCAGACCGGCAGCACGGCGGGGTCGCGCTTGAAGGCTTGCGGCTTCTTGGTTTGCGCATGCGCGCTCGACGCCACGCCAAGGGCGAGCAGCACGACGAACGGCAAATGCAGGAAACGCAGCTTCATGGCTGAATAGGACTCCAAACTCCCCAACGGAGTTCCCCTCTGGAGGGGAACTGATGCTATGCGATTTATGTTTCCTTAACAAGTGCGGGTATCTGCCTCAAGAGCCTACTGAAGGCGCTCCGGAGCCTCACTTCCGACCGACGGTAGGGTGAAGAGTTCCTCGATATCAGCCTCGCTGAACAAATAGCTCTGTCCACAGAACTCGCAACGGATCTCGGCCCGCCCGTCGGCCAAGGCGGCTCTGGCTTCTTCATGGCCCAGGGAATGGAGCATGGACGCCACCCGCTCGCGCGAGCAGGAGCAGGCAAAGCGAAGCGGCTGGCTGGCCAGGAGGGACACCTGCTCCTCATGGAACAGCCGATGCAGCAACGCCGGGGCGGGGGTTGCCAGCAGTTCGTCGCGGGCGAGGGTCTCGAACAGGGCGCCTGCCCGGTTCCACCCATCGGCATCGCCCTCGTCGCCCGGCAGCTTCTGCAGCATCAGGCCGGCGGCCCGCTCCCCGTCGGCGGCCAGCAGCAGCCGGGTAGGAAGTTGCTCGGATCGCTGGAAATAGTCCTCGAATGCTTCGCAAAGCGTGGCCGCCTGCAACGACACCAGGCTCTGGTATCGCTGGGGTTCGCGCGGATCCAGTCCCGGGTTCTCGATGGTGATGGCCAGCAATGCGTCGTCACCCAGCGCACGCAGGTCGCCACTTGCTTCACTGGCGCCTTCGGCCAGCTGGGCAATGCCACGCAGGGTGTATTGGGCGGTGCATTCGGCGAACAGCGTGCGCAACGCCCGGTTGCTGCGTAGTTGCAACGAAAGCCGGCCGTTGACCTTCGCATGGCCGGTGAACAAGGCGGCGGCGGCGCAGAACTGGCCAAGCAGGTCGCGCACCCCGTCCGGATAGGAGGAGTGCGAGAGTATGTCGGCCCAGGTCTGGTGCAGCTGTACGCAGACGCCACGAACCCCGGCCTCCGGAAGCAGGAAACGGGTCTGGCGGTCGTCGCTGTCGTTCACAGTTCACCCAGGTCGGCGTCTTGGCCGTAGAAATCCATCATGCCCTCTATGGTGTGGGCGACCAGTTCCCGTTCCAACGGGGTCAGCATCGGATGCCAGACGTCGAAGATCAGGACGACCCGCAGCTGGTTGCTGTGGTTCCAGGCCTCATGGCGGATGGTGTCGTCGAAAATGACCAGCTTGCCGGGCTTCCATACGTGGGTTTCCTCGCCCACGCGCAAGCCGCAGTCAGCGGGGATGATCAGGGGCAGGTGCACCGTCAGCCGCGCATTGGTGGCGCCGTTGTGAGGCGGGATGACCGTGCCTGGCTTGAGCGCGGAAAAGAAGATGACCGGGGCGCGGGAGGGCACGGTAATCTGCGGGGCCAGGCCCACCGCGGCCTCGGTGCGGGGACAGCGATCGGCGTGGGCGTCGATCCGTTGGCCGTTTTTCCACAGGAAATAAGCGCCCCAGTCCAGCTTGCGATCAAGCTCCTCGAACTGGCCCTTGGGTTCGCCCGTGGCCGTCTGGATGTAGGGCTCGAAGCCCGCATCGGCAGCCAGCAGGCCATGCAGTTCCTGCAGCACGGCGGGAAACTCCGCCTCGACCCGGGCGGCCCATTCGAAATCGGCGGCGTGGAAGAAGGGGATCGCCGGCAATCGCGGGATTGGCAGCATCAGGGGGCGCGCGGTGACGAAACTACGGCGTCCGCGGATGATGTCGAGGGTGTGGTCGAAGCGCTCCAGGTCGCGGTGGCCGCGGCCATGGCGCAGGCCATGCAGCCGTTCGGCGAGGAACACGGCCAGCTGCTCCTGGTTTTCGGCCACTGCGGCCATCGCCTGCTGGACCACGGCCTGGAGCTGGGGGGAGTTGCGGGCCGCCTCCGGCATGTATTGCAGGCCGCTGTTCCAGGATGAAGCGGCTTCGCGTTGCCGGTTGCCGGCCTGCAACAGGCGGGCCTTCTCGAAATGGGCGCCCCAGGCCGCTGGTTCGGCATGGATCGCCTTGGTGATCGATTCCAGGGCGCGTGCTGCATCGCCCTGCTGGGAATAGAGGCGGGACAGATTGGCGTGGGCGATGGCCAGCCCGGGATCTGCGGCGGTCGCGCGCTCGAGGTAGTCCCGTGCAGCGCCCCGGTCTCCCTGGGCCAAAGCGTGGGCGCCGAGCTGGTTGAGCGCCGGGGCATGGTCCGGAGCGAGTTGCAGTACCCGCTGCCAGGTGGCCACCGCAGTGGGGCTTTGCCCGCGCCGCATCCACTCTGCGGCTTCCGCCATCAGCCCCGCGATCGTGCTTTCTGGTGAGGTCATCGCGGCTGGCTGTCGTAGTGCCCGTCTGGCGGGCCTAAAGGTTAACATTCGGTTCCGCGATCCAACCGACCCGGTGATACCCATCGATACCTCACCGGCCGCTCCCAGGTCCAAACCACGTCGCTGGCTGCGCTGGTTGCTGGCGCTGCCGTTCCTGCTGGCCGCCGCCAGCGCATTGCAGGTAGCGGTGCTGCGTTTCGTGGATCCGCCGCTCTCCGCGTTCATGCTGGCGCGGCAGCTTGAGGCGTGGGGGACCGGCGAATTCTCGTTCCGGGTGGCCTATGACTGGCGCGACCTGGAGGACGTGGCTGCGAGCCTGCCGGTGGCAATGCTGGCGGCGGAAGACCAGAATTTCGCCCAGCACCGCGGATTCGATTTCAAGGCCATCGAGAAGGCGCGCAGCAACAATGCCAAGGGTCGCAGGGTGCGCGGCGCCAGCACGGCCACCCAGCAGGTGGCCAAGAACCTGTTCCTTTGGCAGGGCCGCAGCTGGCTGCGCAAGGGCGTGGAGGCGTGGTACACCCTGCTGATTGAAGCGATGTGGCCGAAAAGCCGGATCCTGGAGGTTTACGTGAACATCGCCGAGTTCGGCGACGGCATCTACGGGGCCCAGGCCGCGGCCCGCAGCTATTGGCGCAAGGACGCCAGCCGTCTGTCCCTGGCTGAAAGCGCGCGGCTGGCCGCCGTGCTGCCTTCGCCCCGGCGTTACAGCGTCAGCTCGCCGGGACCCTACGTGCAGCGCCGCGCCAACTGGATACAGCGCCAGGTCCGCCAGCTCGGTGGTCCGGCCTACCTGCAGACCCTGGATTGAACATGGACCCGAGTGCCGATCGCCTGACCGTACTGGTCTCGGCGCGCAATGAAGCGCAGACCCTGCCGCTGTTGCACCCGCGCATTGCCGCGGTGCTGCAGCGGCTGGATGGGGTGGAGGGGCGGGTCCTGTATGTCGACGACGGCAGTACCGATGGGACCTGGGAGACGATGCAGCGCCTGGCGCGCGCCGACCCGCGCGTCTCACTGCTGCGGCTGTCGCGCAATTTCGGCAAGGAACTGGCCCTCACCGCGGGCCTGGACCAGGTGGAGGAAGGGGCGGTCCTGATCCTGGACGCGGACGGGCAGGACCCACCCGAACTGATTCCGCAATTCGTTTCCAAGTGGCGGGAAGGCTTTGACGACGTGCATGGCACGCGGATCCAGCGCGATGGCGAAAGCTGGCTCAAGCGGGTGACGGCCGCGGCGTTCTACCGGCTCATCGGGCGCCTGTCCAACACCCCGATCCCGGCCGATACGGGTGACTTCCGCCTGCTCTCGCCGCGCGCGGTGGCTGCGCTGCGGCAACTGAGGGAACGCCATCGTTTCATGAAAGGGCTGTTCGGCTGGGTCGGCTTCAACCAGGTCGCCATCCCGTACCGCCGCGAGGCGCGGCTGGCCGGGCAGAGCAATTTCGGCTTCTGGAAGTTGTGGAACTTCGCGCTCGAAGGCGTCACCAGCTTTTCGACCGCTCCGCTGCGGGTGGCCACCTATTTCGGCTTGGCCACGGCCATGCTGGCCTTCGTTTTCGCCATCTGGATCATCTTCAAGGCGGCGCTGTACGGCGATCGGGTGGCCGGCTGGCCGACCATGATGGTGGTGATCCTGTTCATGGGCGGCATACAGCTGATCGCGCTCGGCCTGATCGGCGAGTACCTGGGCCGCCTGTACGACGAATCCAAGCAGCGGCCGCTGTACCTGGTTGATGTCTGGCAACCCGGCGCCGGAGGAGTATTCTCGTCCGGGCAGACCGGTGCGAAAGGAGGTTCCGATGCAGACGCTAAGTCAGTTGTTGGGGAGCAAGGCGCCTGAGATCCATGCGGTGGCGCCGGGCGACTCGGTGCTCGATGCCATTCGGCTGATGGCCAACAAGGGCATCGGCGCGGTACTGGTGATGGAAGGCGCACGGTTGGTGGGCATCGTTTCCGAGCGCGACTACGCGCGCAAGGTGGTCCTGCACGGCCGGTCTTCGTCGGACACCGCGGTGCGCGAGATCATGACGGCCGAAGTCGTGACCGTCAGCCTTCATGATTCGGTCGAGCGATGCATGCAGGTGGTGACCGACAGCCGCATCCGCCACCTGCCGGTAATGGACCGGGACGAGGTCGTTGGGGTGATCTCCATCGGCGACCTGGTCAAGGCCGTGATCGAGGACCAGAAGGTCCAGCTGGACCAGTTGCAGCGTTATATCGCCAGCTAGACGGGAGCCAGCCCGAAAACGAACGCGCGGGTGGTCTGCGCCTGCGTTGCCGCTGGCTTCGCGCAAGTGGCGGGACGATCACTTCGCGTACTTGCCCCCGCAATCGCTGTCCTTGCCCGGGCCCAATTCCAGGGTGGCCAGCAACGCGGCCGGCGGGGCGATGCTCCCCAAGGCCAGTGCCAGCGCACCGCGCAGGCCCAGGCGCTTGAAGTCCGGGCGGAACGAGGGATCCTTGAAGGTGCCCCCGATCACCAGCGGAGAACGCAGGGCCAGGATGCTCCTGTCCTTCGGCCGCGGCCGCAATTCAAGGTCCAGGGTCTCCTGCTTCAGGCTGATCTTGCCGCTGCCCACGATAATCGTGTCCTGGGTGTCGAAGGCCAGTGCGCGCGACTGCATGATCCCGTCGGCCACGGTGAAATCGCCGAATGCGCAGCGGATCGGCACCTTGCGGTCCTTGGTGATCAGGAATTTCAGCGCTTCGGCGATATCGATCCCGGCCAGCTCCAGCAACAGGTTGCTGATCTGGCCTCGCCCCATGCCCAGGGCGATGTCGCCATCGGCACTGCCAAGCATGGCGGCTATTGAATTGCCGTTGCCGCTTATGTCGACCTCGCCACCGATCCGGCCGACCGCGTCCTGGGTCAGCTTGGCATCGGGGAACAGCTTGGCCAGGTCCAGCCCGCGCGCCGAGATCCGCGCCTGGGTGCGGATGTTCTTTTCGCGTGCGTCCATGCGGATGGTCGAGCGGACATCCCCGCCAGCCACGCCGAAATTCAGTGGCACCAGTCGCAGGAGGCCGGCTTCCAGCTTGAGGTGCGCATCCATGTCGTCGAGCGGCAGCGAGGGCGCGTCGATCCGGTGCGCCTTCAGCCTGACATCGGCGTCCATGCTGCGGAGCTTGGTCAGGTTGTAGGGAGTATCCGGGAGCAGGCGGCTATCGGCCGCCAGTGCCAGCGCTTCGGCCTTCAGCTCGGCATTGGTCGTTTCCCTGCCCCCGGCTTGCGGCGGGGCGCCCACGAAGCCGGCAAGATCATCGAAATCCAGCCGCCTGGAGACCAGGTTGGCCACCAGCAGGGGCCGCTCGCGCCCGACCGTGACCGCCGCCGATCCGCCAAGGTCGCTGTCGCCGACCATGCCCTTGAACCCGTCGTAATGCCAGGTGTCGCCATCACGGCTGAGGCGGCCGTCGAAGCGATAAGGCGGCGTCGGCGGAGTGGCTACTCCGATCAACGGGTAGAGGTCGTCCAGGTTCTGTCCCGAAAGCGCCAGGCGCAGGTCGAAGTCGCGCAGGCGGAACGGATCGACCAAGGCCCCGCGCGCGTGGGCATGGGTACGGCCCGCGGTGGCTTTCAGGTCGATGCTGAAAGGCTTGCCGGTATTGCGCAGCTCCAGCGGCGAAGCCGCGCGGCCGGACAGGGAAAAGGCGCTGCCGGTCCAGTGGCCGCTGCCCTCCAGTTCGATGGGCGGCGAACCGGTCGCGTCCTTGGCCGAGATGCTGTCGAGCTTGATGTCGATGTCGGTCTTCCTGGGCGCATTGGCGTATCGCAGGCGCCCGCGCTCGACCCAGAGCGCGCCGTACTGGATCGGGTTGCCTCCGGACTGGTCGCCGAACACCCAGTTGCCCACTCCCTTCGGGCCGTGCTCCAGGCGAAGGTCGGGGGCCACCAGGCGGATCCGCGGAAGCCGGGCCTGGCGCTTGAAGATCAGCGGCCAGACTTCGATCTCCATCTCCGCCAGGTCGGCGGCGGCCATGGTCGGATGCGCCGACCAGGCGGCATTGCCGAAGCTGACGCGCTCGCCCCGCACCCGGGTGATGCGACCCAGGTCTACGTCCAGGTCTCCGGCAATGACGAAGTCGCGGCCGGTCTGCGCCTTCACGATCCGTTGCACGGGGCCCTTGAGCCAATTCCAGTCGAACAGGACCAACAGCACGACCAGTGCCGCCAGTACCGTCCCGCCCGCGATCAGCCAGCGGCGCGGCGGCTTGCGGAGGCTGCTGGGTGATTGCGGTTCTTCGGCAGGGTCCATGCCGCCAATATCGTGACCGGGGTGTGCAGATACCGCGAAAGGGCCTGATCGCGTTTATGCCGCAGCCATGAAGCCGAAGGCTTCATCCCATCCGCGGCAGCACCTGCTCCTTGACCGCGACGAAATGGCAGACGCTGCCCGCGATCACGAACATATGCCAGATGGCATGGGAAAAACGGATCTTCTCGCGGTGGTAGAAGAACGTGCCCAGGGTGTAGAAAACGCCCCCGGCCAGCAGCCAGCCCAGCGTCCATCCATCCAGCGCGACCAGCATCGGCTTGATAGCGACGATCACCAGCCAGCCCATGGCGATGTAGATCAGGGTGGACAGCAGCTTGAAGCGGCCGGTGTAGAACAGCTTGAATACCACCCCGAAGACCGCCAGGGTCCAGATCGCAATGAACAGGCCCCAGCCCCAGGGCCCGCGCAAGCCGATCAGCGTGAACGGCGTGTAGGTGCCTGCGATCAGCAGGTAGATCGCGCAATGGTCGAAGACCTTGAGCCGTGCCTTGGCGATCGGATGCTGGATCGAGTGATAGAGGGTCGAAGCCACGTACAGCAGCAGCAGGCTGACGCCGAACACGATTGAGGCGCCCAGTTGCCAGGCGTCGCCGTAGATCGCGGTCAGGGTGATCAACACGGCGCCACCGGCCAGCGCCGCGGCGGCGCCGAGGCCATGGGTCAGGGCGCTGGCGATCTCGCTGGATATGTCGACATGGGGCTTGTCCATGGGTTCCATGATAACCATGCCTGTCGCCGGTCCGGTGGGATCACTATCATGCACCGATGATAATTTCGCACGCCCATCGCTTCGTTTTCACCGCCATCCCCAAGACTGGCACCCATTCGGTGCGCCAGGCCCTGCGCCAGCACCTGTCGGCCGAGGACCTGGAGCAGGTCGGCCTGTTCGTCAGCAAGCGGTTTCCCTTCCCCGAGTTCCAGGGAGTCAGGCACGGCCATATCAGCCTGGCCCAGATCCGCCCGTGCCTGGGCGAGGAAGCGTTCGCCGGTTATTTCAAGTTCGCGTTCGTGCGCAACCCGTTCGACCGGTTCGTTTCCTATTGCGCCTTCATGAGCCGGGAACAGGACTGGTTCGAGAAGGACGCGCGCGGCTTCATGAAGCACGTGCTGTTCACCGTGCGGCCCGCCGACCACATCCTGTTCAAGCCCCAGCACGAATTCCTGGTCGACGGCGAGGGAAGCCTGCTTTCCGATTACGTCGGGCGGGTCGAGGAGATGCAGGCCAGCTACGACTCGGTGTGCCAGAGCCTCGGGCTGCCGACCACCGTGCTGGAGAAGGTCAACAGCTCGCGCCGGTCCGGGTACCAGGGGTACTATGACGCGGAGCTGGCCGAAGGCGTCGGCGACTACTATCGGCGTGACCTGGAACTGTTCGGCTAT
>SEHC01000308.1 GCA_004173415.1 Lysobacteraceae bacterium | reverse complement strand
CGCGGCATTTCGCTGCGCACCCGCGCACGCCGCATCTGGGTCTGCTGCACCTCGACCTTCTCCAGCCGCTTCTGCAGCTGGTCCACGCGCTTCTGCAACAGGCGCCGGTCGGTTTCCAGCTGCGTTTCACCGGGCCCACGCAGGCCGATCGAACCGCCGCGCTGGCGTTCCAGGTGGGTCCAGCCGCGCACCAGGCGCGTGGCCATGTGCTGCAACTGGGCCAGTTCGACCTGTAGCTTGCCCTCGAAGCTGCGCGCCCGCTGGGCGAAGATGTCCAGGATCAGGCCGGTTCGGTCCAGCACGCGGCGCTGCAGCAGTTTCTCCAGGTTACGCTCCTGGCCCGGCGACAGCGCGTGGTTGACCAGGATCAGGTCGGCGCCGGTGGCGTCGGCGGCGGCCTTGACCTCCTCCAGCTTGCCGCTGCCGATAAAGGTCGACGGACTGGGCCGGTCGACCCGCGCGGTGATCACCGCGGCGATGCTGGCGCCGGCCGAACGGGCCAGGTCGGAGAACTCTTCCTGGGCCCCGTCATCGGGCGAACTGCCCCCGGAACCCTGGCGCAGGGGTTGTATCAAGAGGGCGTGCTCGCCCTTTCTGGATCTTTCGAACATGCAACCAGTGTGGGGGCGGCGTGGCCAATTACAAAGGGGCGGCCGCTCCGCGCGCCCCGTTCCAAGTGCGCCTGGTCAGCGTCTCCCGGGCGTGCCGGGGATCATTCGTTGTCTTCGCCGCCCTCTTCGCCCTCGCCTTCGCCGCCCTGCACGTAGCCGCCGCCCGGCCCGACCCGCACGTTGCGGGCTGGCACCACGGTGGAAATCGCGTGCTTGTAGACCATCTGGCTGACCGTATTGCGCAGCAGCACGACGAACTGGTCGAAGGATTCGATGGTTCCCTGCAGCTTGATGCCGTTGACCAGGTAGACCGATACCGGCACTCGCTCGCGCCGCAACGCATTCAGGAAAGGATCCTGCAAGGATTGCCCCTTGGACATTTCTGACTCCCCGCCTATTTCAATAGGTGTTGTTTTTATAGGTCCGGGACGGCCTGACGCTCCCCAGCGGCCCCCGGTGGCCCGATGTTACACAACATCCGGCCATTGACCAGCTACGCAGTCCGCAGATCAGCCGGAATGAACAGGGACAGGGCCGCTTCCAGCCTCTCGAGGTCGGCCTGCGGATCGAACCAGCGCGCGTCCGGCCTGCCCCGCAACCAGGTCAACTGCCGCTTGGCCAGCTGTCGCGTGGCGTGGATGGCGCGATCGCGGAACTCGGCCCGGGTCACCTTGCCGTCCAGGTACTCCCAGGCCTGGCGATATCCGACCGCGCGGATGGCGGGCAGGTCCAGCGGCTGAGGGATCGCTTGCAGTTGCGGCAATTGGCGCAGTCTCGCGACCTCGTCCAGGAAGCCGTCCGCCAGCATCGCGTCGAAGCGCTGCTCGATGCGCCGATGCAGGACCGCGCGATCGCGCGGCGCCAGCACCAGCCTGAGCACCCGGAACGGGAACCGCGCCCGTGCCGGCGCCGCCTGCCATGCACTGATCGGCCTGCCGCTGCTGCGGAACACCTCGAGCGCGCGCTGGATCCGTTGCGGATCGGTGGGCCTGATCCGCGACGCCGCCAGCGGATCGACCGAAGCCAGTTCCGCATGCAGGGCCGGCCAGCCCCGTGACGCGGCCTCGGCCGCCAACTGGGCGCGAAGCCCGGGGTCGGCCTCGGGCATCGGCGCCAGCCCCTGCAGCAGGGCATGGAAATAGAGTCCGGTGCCTCCTGCCAGTATCGGCAGCCGGCCGCGGGCCTGGATCCCGGCCACCGCCCGGCTCGCGTCGGCGGCGAATTCGGCCGCCGAATAGGCCTGCCAGGGATCACGAAGGTCGATCAGGTGGTGCGGTACGGCGGCGAGCATGGCCGCGTCGGGCTTGGCCGCGCCGATGTCCAGGCCGCGGTAGACCAAGGCCGAATCCACGCTGACGATCTCCCCGCCCAGGCGCAGCGCCCATTCCATGGCCAGGGCGGTCTTGCCGGAGGCGGTGGGTCCCATCAGGGCCAGGGCAATCGGCCGGCGATCCCCGCTCATGCCCGCGGACAGCCCCGCCGGGAGACCGGCGCAGCGCACGCGAGGGGTCGGCCAGACCTACGTCCGCCAGTGGCGGCCCAGCACGCACCGCGCTGGAGCAAACCCATTTCCTGAACCGGGCGACAATCAATATTCACGAATACCCGCACTTTTTGAGATGTGCATCACTTTCAGGGCGATCGGCTGCCAAGGCATGCAAGTTACCCAGTGTAAAGTTCCCGTGGGGGGAGGAATACGTCGGATCGCGACGGTTTCGTCCAGGCATGCATCGCAACTCTTTCGCGCGTCCGTTGGACGCCTGCGTTGCACGTGCCAAGCAGTGGACGTGTTTCCAGGATTTCCGGGGCTTTCCTTGATCCCCCAACAGAGTATTCCGATGGAAAACATTCGCGGCCTTTTCCGCAGCAAGGCCTGGCCTGTCGCACTGATAGGCCTGTCTGCATTGATCTCATCCTGCGATCTCGAGACCCAGTCGGCTACCGTCGGCGATTCGAAGAACGAAGTCCTCCTCACCTCGGGCGCGAAAGTAGCGACCTCGGCCAATGCGCCGGTCGGGACGAAGGCGGTGACCGTGTCCAATCCGGTCCTCTTCGTCACCCAGGTCCCGACCAATGGCGACGCGTTCGCCAGCCGCCTGTCCACCTTCGCCAACCACCTGGGCAACATGAGCGCGGTCCCGCGCGGCGGCGATCTGATGATCCGCTACGCCGATGGCAGCGAGCGTCTGGCAGCTGTATGAGATCACCGGCCTGGGCAAGGGCCAGACCGCAATGATCACCAAGGTCGCCAACCAGCCCACCCAGTACAACAACGTCTCGCCGCTGTACGCCAGCGACGATCGCGTCCTCTTCACCTCCGACCGGCCGCGCAGCGGCGAAGCGCACCTGTACCCGCAACTGGACGAGTACGAGAGCACGCCGACCATCGCCGGCATCTACAGCCTGACCCCGTCCACCGGGACCCTGGCCCTGCTCAACCACACCCCCAGCGGCGCCTTCAGCCCGATCATCGACAGCTACGGCCGGGTGATCTTCACCCGTTGGGACCACCTGCAGCGCGACCAGCAGGCCGACGCCGGCACGTTCGGCCCCAACAACTACGCCAGCGAAGCCAGCGGCGCGGCCAAGCTCGCCCTGCAGCCCGAGACTTTCCCCGAGTCGCGCGTCGGCATGAACAGCAATTACGGCCAGGTGGCAGGCTTCACCTTCAACCTGTTCACACCGTGGCAGATGAACCAGGACGGCACCTTCGAGCAGACCCTCAATCACATCGGCAGGCAGGAACTCTCGTTCGGCTACCTGACCAAGTCCTTCACCGGCGACGCCTCGCTGCAGGACAGCAGCAACCCCTCGATCATCGCCAACAAGAAATACATCCGCGGCGATGGCGGCATCTTCCACCTGCGCGAAGACCCGACCTCGCCCGGCAACTACTACGGCATCTACGCCCGCGAGTTCGGCCAGCTCTCTACCAACCAGATCGTTCGCATCACCGGTGCTCCGACCCTCAACGCCGAGCAGATGACCATCGTCGATGCGTCGCCCGCCGAATCCGGCAGCGGCCTCGCCGGTGGCCGCTTCCGCAACCCGCTGCCGACCACCTCGGGGCAGATGCTGGCGTCGTACACGCCCAGCGCCACCGCGCAGGCCGGAATCCAGCTGCGCCTGCACCAGCTGGAAAAGAACGCCTCCGGCCAGTTCGTGGCGGGCACCGCGCTCACCGGTGGCATCGTCAAGACCCTGTCCTGGTGGAGCCCGGACGTGAAGGTCAATTTCAGCGGCGCGCTGTGGGAAATCGAACCGGTCGAAGTCGTCGCCCGCACCCGGCCGGCCAGCAAGGCCTCGGTGCTTGAATCGCCCGAGAAAGCGGTGCTGACCGAGGAGCAGATCGACGAGGCCGCGTTGCGTGGCTGGCTGAAGAACAACCACCTGGCCCTGATCGTGACCCGCAACCAGACCAGTCGCGACCGGGGCGACCGCCAGCAGCCGTTCAACCTGCGGGTGCCTTCCGGACTGGCGACGAAGGGCGATGCGGGGCGCGTGTACGACATCGCGCACTACCAGATCCTGCAGGCCGACCAGGTCCGTGGCTACAACGACGTGCGCGGCAGGCGCAGCATTGCCCGGCCCATCCCCAACGCGAAGAATCCCGCCAACGCCGCGGGACCGGCCGGCAGCGTCCGCATCGCCAGCGATGGCTCGACCGCCGCGTTCGTCCCGGCCAACCGCGCATTGACCTGGCAGACCACCGACAGCAGCGGCAATCCGGTGGTGCGCGAGCGTGTCTGGGTGACCATGCAGGCCGGCGAGATCCGCACCTGCTCGGGCTGCCATGGCGAGAACAGCAAGAACCAGGCAGGACAGGCGGCGCCGGTGAACAAGCCCGAAGCGCTGCGCGAACTGCTGCGTTACTGGAAGCAGTCCAGCGCCCCGACCCCGATCCGGGTTGTCGGCTCGCAGCCGCGGGTGCCGCGCGGCGGCTGACCCGGCATGACGTTGCGTGGCCGGCATCAGCCGGCCACGCAACGGCTCACATGGCGGTCAATTCGCGTCGTGCAGCAACGGTTCGACGCAACCGGCACGCCGCACGGCGCTAGTCTTCGTCAGGCCACCGAGGAATAGCCTGCGCCGCGCCACTGCGCGGCAACGGCACCGCGGCCACTGCGTTCCATACTTTCAATGCATCCACCGTGGCGCCCACGTCGTGCACCCGAAGCAGCATAGCTCCACGCTGGGCAGCGATCAGGTGCGCGGCAAGCGACCCGGCCAGGCGCTGGTCGGCCTGTTCCCGGCCGGTGATCTCGCCGATCGAACGTTTGCGCGAGAGTCCGGCGAGCACCGGGACCCCCAGTTCGGCGAAACGTGGCAGTTGCGCGAGCAGGGCCAGGTTGTGGCCGGTGTCCTTGCCGAAACCGAAACCCGGATCGACCAGCAGGTTGCGCCTGGCGATGCCTGCCATCTCGGCGGCGAACAGGCGCTCGGCAAGGAAACGGTGCACCTCTCCCACCACGTCCTCATAGTGCGGCGCCTGCTGCATCGAGCGCGGCTCGCCCTGCATGTGCATCAGCACCACCGGCACGCCCAGCGCCGCGGCCGCATCCAGCGCACCCTCGCGGCGCAATGCGTACACGTCATTGATCATCCCTGCCCCGGCGGCCACCGCCGCGCGCATGACCTCGGGCTTGCAGGTATCGATGCTGATCGGCACGGAGGTTTCCCTGGCCAGCCGTTCGATCACCGGAACCACCCGGCGCAGCTCTTCCTCCACCGTCACCTCCAGCGCGCCGGGCCGGGTGGATTCACCGCCGATATCCAGCAGGTCGGCACCCTCTTCCACCAGTTTCAGCGCGTGGGCGACGGCGGCCTCGAGCGAATCGTGCTGGCCACCATCGGAAAAGGAATCCGGCGTGGCGTTGACGATGCCCATCACCTGCGGGCGATCGAGCCTGAGCGGACGACCGCCGCAGTCCAGTTGCTGGATGGTGTCGAACATGTCGGGAAACCGGGATGGATGGGCGCCTAGTGTAGGGCCGCGCGCCCGGCAAGCGCCGTGCAGGCCGGCCACCTCAAGGCGCGGACAGGCGCAGGGATCCAGCGACATGAAAAAGGCCGGGTGCTGGCCCGGCCTGTTCCTGTTGTTGCCCAACCGCGGCTCATGGCCTCAGGTCTGCGCAGCCGGTCCGCCGATCGGCGGCAACGGCATCGCCTCGCCCTTGTCGGTCTTGGTCCAGCCGGTCGGCGGAGGCGGCTCGCGACCTTCCATGATCGCGTCGATCTGCGTCACGTCGATGGTTTCGTAGGTCATCAGCGCATCGGCCATCGCGTGCAGCTTGTCGATATTCTCGGTCAGGATCTGGGTGGTCCGGGCATAGGCCTTGTCGAGGATGGTGCGCACGACCTCGTCGATCTTGCGCGCGGTGTCGTCGGAGACGTTCTTGTGCTGCGAGACCGAACGGCC
>SEHC01000307.1 GCA_004173415.1 Lysobacteraceae bacterium | reverse complement strand
CAGACACCGCCTCAAGGCGGTTGAAGACGGTTACAATGAACACCGCGCTTGGGCATGCCCAAGCGCATATGTTTGCCCAGGTGGCGGAATTGGTAGACGCACTACCTTGAGGTGGTAGCGGCGAAAGTCGTAGGGGTTCGAGTCCCCTCTTGGGCACCAAGATGCGAATCCCGGTCGAGACCCGCCTGCGCGGGCATCGCCGGGGGGCGCAAGGAATACTGCAGGGCCGGCGCGCCAAGGCCGCCAGCCCGGCAGTGCAATCAACCGAGGACCACGCGTGCTGGCCGAATACCTGCCGACCCTGTTGTTCCTGATCGTCGCTACCGGCATCGGCATCTCGTTGATGGTGATAGGTCGGTTCATAGGTCCCCGCCGGCCTGACGCCCAGAAGCTCTCGCCGTACGAATGCGGCTTCGAGGCCTTCGAGGACGCGCGCATGAAGTTCGACGTGCGCTATTACCTGATCGCCATCCAGTTCATCGTCTTCGACCTGGAAATCATCTTCATCATGCCCTGGACCCTGGTTTGGCAGGAGCTGGGCGCGCGCGCGCTGGTCACCATGGGCCTGTTCGTGGGCATGCTGTTCCTGGGTTTCATCTACGTCTGGAAGAAGGGAGCCCTGGAATGGGAGTGACCGCATGAGCGTCATCGGCACCATCGATCGCCTGATGACCAACCCGATCCCGGAAGGGCGGGTCGACGACATCCTGCGCCCGGAAGGGGACAACCCGCTGCTCGAGAAGGGCTACGTGACCACCAGCGTGGATGCGCTGATGAACTGGGCGCGGACCGGCTCGATGTGGCCGATGACCTTCGGCCTGGCCTGCTGCGCGGTGGAGATGATGCACGCGGGCGCCTCGCGCTTGGACCTGGACCGCTACGGCGTGGTGTTCCGCCCGTCGCCGCGCCAGTCCGACGTGATGATCGTGGCCGGCACCCTGGTCAACAAGATGGCCCCGGCGCTGCGCAAGGTCTACGACCAGATGCCCGAGCCGAAGTGGGTCATTTCGATGGGCAGCTGCGCCAATGGCGGCGGCTACTACCATTACTCGTATTCGGTGGTACGCGGTTGCGATCGCATCGTGCCGGTCGACGTCTACGTGCCCGGCTGCCCGCCGACGGCCGAGGCGCTCGTCTACGGCATCCTGCAGCTGCAGAAGAAGATCTGGCGCACCCAGACCATCGCCCGCTGATCCTTACCTCCCTTTTTCGAGCACGCCACGCCCCCATGGCCGAGCAAGCCGCTACCTACATCGAACAACTGCACGCGCGATTCCCGGACGCCGTCCTCGGCATTGCCGAGGCGCGTGGCGAAGTCACCCTGGAAGTGCCGCCGGAATCCTGGCATGCCACCTGCCTGGCGCTGCGCGACGACTTCGGCTTCGAGCAGCTGGTCGACCTGTGCGGGGTCGATTACCTGGGCTATGGCAGCGACGAGTGGGAAACCGCCAACGTGTCCTCGGAAGGCTTCAGCCGCGGCGTCGAGCTGGGCTTCGGCCCGGGCCGCTTCAGCTGGGAGGGCCGTCCGCGCGGCGAGGGGCCCGAACACCGCTTCGCGACCGTGGTCCACCTGCGCTCCTACCAGCACAACCGGGTGCTGCGCGTCCGCTGCTATGCGGCCAGCGACGAACTGCCCGTGGTGGCGTCGGTCACCGGCATCTGGCCCGGCGCCAACTGGTTCGAACGCGAGTCGTTCGACCTGTTCGGGATCCTCTACGAAGGCCATCCGGACCTGCGCCGGATCCTCACCGACTACGGTTTCGTGGGCCATCCGTTCCGCAAGGACTTCCCGCTGATCGGCAACGTGGAAGTCCGCTATGACGAAGAGAAGAAGCGTGTGATCTACGAACCGGTGACCTCGGTCGAGCCCCGTGTCGGCGTGCCGCGCGTGATCCGCGACGATGCCCGCTACGCGACCGCCGCCGGCGAACAGGCTGCCCGCGACCAGGCAGCGCAGGAGGCGGCCAAGTGAGCGTCCCGCAGCCAGGCGTCGCCTTCGCCAGCAATCCGGCCGAAAGCCGCCAGGAAATCCGCAACTACACCCTCAATTTCGGTCCCCAGCATCCGGCCGCCCATGGCGTGCTGCGGTTGATCCTGGAAATGGACGGCGAGACCGTGGTCCGCGCCGACCCGCATATCGGCCTGCTGCACCGTGGCACCGAGAAGCTGGCGGAATCCAAGCCCTTCAACCAGTCGATCGGCTACATGGACCGGCTGGATTACGTGTCGATGATGTGCAACGAGCATGCCTACGTGCTGGCCATCGAGCGGCTGATGGGGATCGAGGCGCCGGTGCGTGCGCAGTACATCCGCACCATGTTCGACGAGATCACCCGCATCCTGAACCACCTCATGTACATCGGCTCCAACGGCCTGGACCTGGGCGCGATGGCGGTGATGCTGTATGCGTTCCGCGAGCGCGAGGAACTGATGGACTGCTACGAGGCGGTCAGCGGCGCGCGCATGCACGCGGCGTACTACCGCCCGGGCGGCGTCTACCGCGACCTGCCCGCGCACATGCCCAAGTACAAGGAATCCCCCTGGCGCAAGGGCAAGGGCCTGAAGCGGATGAACGCCGCGCGCGAAGGCTCGCTGCTGGATTTCCTCGAGGACTTCACCCGCGAGTTCCCCAAGCGCGTGGACGAGTACGAGACCCTGCTCACCGACAACCGGATCTGGAAGCAGCGCACCGTCGGCATCGGTGTGATCTCACCCGAGGAGGCGCGCGCCTGGGGCATGACCGGGGCGATGCTGCGTGGCTCAGGGATCGCCTGGGACCTGCGCAAGAAGCAGCCCTATGCCAAGTACGACGCGGTCGATTTCGAGATCCCGGTCGGCAGCAACGGCGATTGCTACGACCGCTATCTGGTGCGCGTCGCCGAGATGCGCCAGTCCAACCGGATCATCGCCCAGTGCGTCGAGTGGCTGCGGGCCAACCCGGGTCCGGTAATGGTCCAGAACTTCAAGGTCGCCCCGCCTTCGCGCGAGGAGATGAAGGACGACATGGAAGCGCTGATCCACCACTTCAAGCTGTTCAGCGAAGGCTATTGCGTGCCCGCTGGCGAGACCTATGCGGCAGTGGAGGCGCCGAAGGGCGAGTTCGGCTGCTACCTGGTTTCCGACGGAGCCAACAAGCCGTTCCGCGTGCACCTGCGTGCGCCGGGCTTCGCCCATCTTTCGTCGATGGACCACGTCGTCAGCGGGCACATGCTGCCGGACGTCGTGGCCATGATCGGCACCTATGA
>SEHC01000014.1 GCA_004173415.1 Lysobacteraceae bacterium | reverse complement strand
GGAACCACCCGATCCCATCCCGAACTCGGAAGTGAAACGCAGCTGCGCCGATGGTAGTGTGGCTTAAGCCATGCAAGAGTAGGTCATCGCCAGGGTCTTTACCCAAAACGCCATCTCCGTAAGGAGGTGGCGTTTTTCTTTGTCCGGCGCGGAGGCTGTCGCGTCGGCCCATCGCTGTCAGAAAAGCACCTTGTGCGTTCACACGTCGCACCGGCCAGCCAGTTCCTCAACGACGGCGAGTAATCAGCTCACCATCCCTCGAACCCTCCGACTGCGGATCCAGAACATTTCCGGCATCGAATGGGAGTACCGCGAACACCAAGAGAAGTCCTTCCTGGCAAAGTTGATTCCTGGAACCGCTACCGAAAAGTGATTGAGCTATCAGAGCCCAGGCCTGGCGGGCGGCAGCGCATTTTTGCAGGCCTTCTCAACGCTACGCTGTCCGCGGCGAACCCTCAGGGCGGCAGGAAGACGCAGTCGGTTTCGACAAGCTGCAGAGTTACCAGGCCTGCGCGCTATGGATAGCCGGCCAGAGAGGGTCAGGGGCAGCTGGCCAAAGTGGACGGGGCGGGTGGGCGCTCCTCAGTCAGCGGATTGTTTCGTTTATGAATTTACGAATACTTAACTAACGCCAGGGTCCCGCGGTTGGAACAGTGGAACTCCGCCCGTGTTTAGCAGTCCAAGCTCGCGACTGCTAAAATGACTGCCATGACCCAGACCACCGCAGCCACCGCCATGGTGGCAAACAATCTGCCCATCCCCAGTCCGCTCGGCTCACTCGATGCGTACATCGGCGCCGTGCACCAGATTCCCGTGCTGACGGTCGATGAAGAACAGGAGTTGGCGCGACGCTTTCGCGACGTGGAGGATCTTGATGCCGCCCGCGAGCTGGTGCACTCCCATCTTCGCTTCGTCGTACACGTGGCGCGTGGCTACAACGGTTACGGATTGCAACTGGGTGATTTGATCCAGGAAGGCAATATCGGCCTGATGAAGGCGGTCAAGCGCTTCGATCCGGAAATGGGCGTGCGCCTGGTCAGCTTCGCCGTGCACTGGATCCGCGCCGAGATGCACGAGTTCATCCTCAAGAACTGGCGCATCGTGAAGGTCGCCACGACCAAGGCGCAGCGCAAGCTGTTCTTCAACCTGCGCAAGTCCAAGACCCGGCTGGGATGGATGAACGATGCCGAGGTCACGGCGGTAGCCGCCGACCTCAATGTTTCCAAGCGCGAAGTGCTGGAGATGGAATCGCGTCTTTCGGGCCGGGATATCGGCTTCGACGCGCCGGCGGACGAGGACAACGAGCATGCGCCGCCGTCGCCGGGCGCCTACCTGATGACCCAGGACGAGGATCCGTCGCAGGCCTACGAGCGCGCGGACAGTGAAGGCAACAAGCTGGGCCTTCTGCGCGAGGGCATGGCGGGTCTGGACGCACGCTCGCGCGACATCATCGGGCGACGCTGGCTGGACGACGAGAACAAGGTCACCCTGCAGGAATTGGCCGACGAATATGGCGTGTCGGCCGAACGCATCCGTCAGATCGAGGCCAACGCGCTGAAGAAGATGAAGGCACTGTTCGCGGCCTGATCGCAATCGATCGCATCGCTTTGAACGGCCCGGTCTGGTACCGGGCCGTTCTTGTTTGCGGAGAAGGTTGAATCGAAGCCGCACGAATCGGATATCAGTGTATTTTCAGCCGGCCTAGCCTAGGCGCGAACCCATAGTGGAGCGCGTCATGGACTACCTCGTGAGCGGGTTGGCGATAGAGCCGTTCCTGCCCCTGTTCGGCCTCGATGAAGCAGAGCTCACTGCGCGTGGCGTAGTAAGGACCAAGGCCGACACGTATCCGGGGTTTCCCTGCCGCGTATCGCTGGAGGACGCGCGAGTGGGCGAATGGGTGCTGCTCTTGTCGTGGCGACATCTCGACGTGGATACGCCCTACCGCGCCGAAGGACCGATATTCGTGCGGGAGACGGCACGCGCGTCGGCGCAGCGACGCAATTCCGTGCCCGATCAGCAGCGCAACCGCCTGCTGTCCGTGCGCAGCTACGATGCCCAGGGCTGGATGCTGGATGCCGAGGTCATCGAAGGGGCGGCGCTGGAAGCTTTGATTCCGCGCTTCTTCGGAGACGAACGTGCTGCCTGGCTGCACGTCCACAACGCACGGCGAGGGTGTTACGCCTGCCGCGTGGACCGCGGCTGATCGTCATCGTGTCCCAAGATGATCCGCGCGCCGCGCTGGTAGCTCCAATACGCCCAGGCCCAGTTGAGCAACACCACCAGGCGATTGCGGAAGCCGATCAGGAAGAACACATGCGCAGCCAGCCAGAACCACCAGGCCAGCAGCCCTGACAACTTGAGTCGCCGGAAGTGGACGATCGCCGCCATCCTGCCGATGGTGGCGAGATTGCCGAAGTCCTTGTATTTGAATGCGCCTGCGGTCGTGCCGTCGAGCCGTGCCCGGATCGACGCGGCGACCTGGCGCCCCATCTGCTTGGCAGCCGGGGCCACGCCAGGCACTGGCTTGCCGTCGTACTGCACCGCCGCCAGGTCTCCGGCGACGAAGATGTTCGCATGACCCGGCACGCTCAGGTCGGCCCCCACCGGCACGCGACCGGCCCTGTCCAGCGGCACGCCCAGCGACTGGCCCAGGGGTGAAGCCGCCACGCCCGCGGCCCAGACCACGGTGCGCGCGGGGACGAAAACACCACCGAGGCGATAACCGGTTTCGTCGATGTCGGTGACCGCGCTGCCGGTAACGACTTCAACGCCCAGCTTCTCCAGTTGCCGGCGTGCCTTCTGCGACAGATCCTCGGGGAAGGACGCCAGTACACGCGGTCCCGCTTCCACCAGGCGCACCCGCGCATCGGAGGGGTTGATGTTGCGGAACTCATTGACCAGGGTGTGGCGCGCGATTTCCGCCAGTGTCCCGGCCAGTTCCACCCCGGTCGGGCCACCGCCGACGATCGCGAAGCTCAGCCACGCCGCGCGTTTGTACGGGTCCGGCTCCGCTTCGGCGCGCTCGAACGCAAGCAGCAGGTGCCGGCGTAAATGCAGCGCGTCTTCCAGGGTCTTCAAGCCTGGCGCATGTGCCGCCCATTCGTCGTGGCCGAAATAGGCGTGGGTCGCACCCGTGGCCACCAGCAGATAGTCGAACGCGAGGCAGCTTCCGTCTTCCAGAGTGACGTGCCTGTCTGCGGCGGCAATCGCGCGCACTTCGGCCAGGCGGACTTCCACGTTGCGCTGCTTGCGCAGGATATGGCGCAACGGCGCGGCGATATCGGGCGATGACAGGCCTGCGGTAGCCACCTGGTAGAGCAAGGGCTGGAACAGGTGGTGGTTGCAGCGGTCGACCAGGGTGATCCGCACCGGCGCACCGGCCAACGCGCGCGTGGCCCAAAGGCCGCTGAAACCGCCGCCGACTATGACGACATGGGGAAGGGAATCGCTGGTCATGGGGAAGGCCTGGCGTAGTCGCGGTCGATCAGGGAATGGGCGCGCGTGTCCGGCATCGCCAGGTACACCAGCAGCGAGCAGCCTATGCACGCGGTGACGTACCAGTAGAAGCCGCTCTCCCGTCCGATCTCCTTGAACCAGAGGGCGACGTACTCGGCGGTGCCGCCGAAGATTGCGACGGTCAGCGCATACGGCAGGCCCACGCCGAGTGCGCGGATCTCGACCGGGAACAGCTCCGCCTTCACCACCGCATTGATCGCGGTATAGCCGCTGACGATGCACAGGGCGGCGGTGATCAGCCAGAACGCCTGCGTCGCCGTCTGCACCGATTGCAGCCGGGCCAGGATGGGCACGGTGAAGAGCACTCCCAGGATGCCGAAGGCGATCAGCACCGGGCGCCTGCCGATGCGGTCGGACAGCGCGCCGACCACCGGTTGCAGCAACATGTACACGAACAGGGTGGAGGCATTGAGCAAGCTGGCGGTGCGCGAATCCATGCCGGCGCTGTTGACCAGGAATTTGTGCATGTAGGTCGTGTAGGTGTAGAACGCCAGCGTACCGCCCATGGTCAGTCCGACCACGGTCAGCACCGCGCGCGGATATCGCATCAGCGCAGCCACGGTGCCCGCTTTCCGTGTACCCGACGTGTCGGCGCTCCTGCGCGCGAACGATTCGGTTTCGACCATGTTCCGACGCAGCCACAGCGCGGTGACCGCGGCCAGGGCGCCGATGGCGAAAGGTATGCGCCAGCCCCAGTCGCGCAACTGTTCGTCGCTGAGGAATACGCGCTGCAACAGTATCAGGACGCCAAGCGCGAGCAGGTGGCCCATCACCAGGGTGACGTACTGGAAGCTGGACCAGAAGCCTCGATGCTCGCGCGTGGCCATCTCGCTGAGGTAGGTCGCCGATGTGCCGTACTCGCCACCCACGCTCAGCCCCTGGAGCAGGCGCGCCAGCACGAGCAGGACCGGCGCCAGGATCCCGATGCTTGCGTACCCCGGAGTGAAGGTGATGATCAGCGAGCCGGCGCACATCATCAGCACCGACAGCATCAGCGCGGCCTTGCGGCCGCGGCGGTCGGCGTAGCGGCCGAGCAGCCAGCCTCCCAGCGGGCGCATGAGGAAGCCGACCGCGAACACCGCGGCGGTGTTCAGCAGCTGGGAGTTCTGGTCGCCCTGGGGAAAGAACGTCCTGGCGAAATAGAGCGAGAAAGCCGCATAGACATACCAGTCGTACCACTCGACCAGGTTTCCAACCGAACCGCTGAAGATGCTGCGGAGGCGCTGGCGGGGCGACAGTTCGATGGCGTTATCCATGCGGCGATTGTTTCATGGCCGCCGCTGGTTGCGAGGTCGCCGGGGAATCAGTAAAGGTCTTGCGGATCCACATCCAGCGACCAGCGGACCTTGCGCGCTTCCGGCGAGGCATGGATGCCCGGCAGGGCTGTGTCGAGCAGGGCATGCAGGTCGCGTCGGCGTGCGGAACACAACAGCAACTGCATCCGGTGCATGCCGGCCCGTCGCGCCATGGGGGCGGGGAGCGGGCCTTGCAGTTCCGTGCTCGCAGCTTCCTTTGCGCCCGCGTGGCGCGTAGCGCTGGAGTCGAACTGCGCGCGTGCGGCCAGCAGGAAGGCATTGGCGGCCTCGACGTGCGTGGCTTCGGCGCGCAGCAGGGCCAGGTGCGCGAACGGCGGGAAGCCGGCGGCCTGGCGCTGCTCCAGCTCTGCATGGGCAAAGGCGTGGTAACCGCCGCTGATCAGCGTGTTGAGCAAAGGGTGGTCGGGATGGTGGGTCTGCAGCATCACTTCGCCGGGCTTGCGCGCGCGGCCGGCCCGCCCGGCGACCTGGATCAGCTGCTGGGCCAGTTTTTCGCCCGCGCGGAAGTCTGAGGAGAACAGACCCTCGTCCACTCCGACCACGACGACCAGGGTCAGGTGCGGCAGGTCGTGGCCCTTGGCCAGGATCTGGGTGCCGACCAGGATGCCGGGACGGTCGCCCAGCTTCAGCAGGTGGCCGGCCAGCGCATCGCGACGTTGGGTGGTGCTGCGGTCGATGCGCAGCACGGGCACGTCGGGGAATTTTTCCGCCAGCAGCTCCTCGATGCGTTCAGTGCCGATGCCTTGCGGTTGCAGGGCCAACCCGCCGCAGTCCGGGCACGCGGGCGGAACGCCCTGGCGCGCGCCGCAGTGATGGCATTGCAGGCGCCGGCCCGCCCCATGCACGGTCATGGGGGAATCGCATCGCCTGCATTGCGCGCTCCAGCCGCAGTCGTGGCAGAGCAGCACCGGGGCGTAGCCGCGACGATTCTTGAACACCAGGACCTGGCCGCCGCCATCGAGGGTGCCGGCGATCGCCGCCAGCGTGTCGGCGGACAGGCCGGCCGACAGCACGCGCTTGCGCAGGTCGTGGACGCGGACAGACGGTGGCCTCGCATCACCGGCGCGGTGGCCGAGCCGCAGATGCCGGTAGCGTCCACCCAAGGCGTTGTTCAACGATTCCAGCGAGGGCGTGGCGCTGCCAAGGATGACCGGAACGCCCAGCGCCTTGGCCCGCACCAGGGCGAAATCGCGTGCGTGGTAGCGGATCCCGTCCTGCTGCTTGTAGCTGGCATCGTGCTCCTCGTCGATGATGATCAGCCCGGCGTGCGGCAACGGGGTGAACACCGCCGAGCGCGTGCCCACGGCGACGCGGGCCTGGTTCCTTGCGAAGGCGGCCCAGCCGCGGGCGCGTTCCCGGTCACTCAAGCCCGAATGCAGGGCCAGCACCGGCACACCCAGGCGCTGCCGGAAACGGGCCAGGGTCTGCGGCGTCAGGCCTATTTCCGGCACCAGCACCAGCGCCTGCCTGCCGCGTTGCAGGCAGTCCGCGATCGCCTGCAGGTAGACCTCGGTCTTGCCGCTGCCGGTGACCCCATCCAGGAGCAGCGGCGCGAAGCCCTCGGTCGCCAGGATCGCCTCCACCGCGAGCTGCTGTTCGGGATTCAACCGCGGCCCGGGTCCGGGTTCGGGGGCTAGTGCGGAGGCCGGAGTTGGCACGCGTTCGACCAGCCCGCGTTTGCCCAGGGCGCGGGCTGCAGTGCGCCAGCCCTCCAGGTGCAGGTCCAGGTGGTCTTCGTCGCTGGCCGAAGCCAGCAGCCGTTCGGCCAGCAGCCGTGGGCGTGTGCCGGGACGCAGGCGGGGAACCTGGGCGATGCCCTCCGCAGTCAGTCGCCAGGCCCATGCATGGGTATCCGGTGCCGGTTCCCCCTGGCGCAGCAGTGCTGGCAGGGCCGTGGCCAGGACTTCGCCGAGGGGCGCGTGGGTATAGCGCGCCAGCCAGCGCAGCGATTCCAGAAGTTCCCCCTGCAGGGTCGGTGTCGTATCCAGCAGGGCCAGGACCTGGCGCAGCTCGGGTGAGCCGGCGGCCGGCGGGTCGGCGCCGACCACCACCCCGGTCATCTCGCGCGACCCGAACGGAACCCGCACCCGCTTGCCGACATCGGCCAGGGTGGGGAGGTGTCCGGTCGGCGCCAGGTAGTCGAACGCCTGCGGCAGCGGCAAGGGAAGGACGATCTGGAAGACGGAATCGGTAGGCATCGCCGCCAGTTTAGCGGCCCCGGCAAGTGGGTCCGGCGGACTGCTGCAGTTGCGCACCATTGCTGTGCCAGCTGTGACGAAAATCACGCAAGTGGCTGGCACACATGAAGATTCCGTTTTATCCACACGCTCTGTGGATAAAACTGTGCATGAACTGCTTGCTCCACGCGAATGAAGGCCTCCTGCAAGCGCCTGCGTGAAGTTGGTCAAAAAAGTGCCAGCAGTTGAAATGTCATAAGTATCAATGAGTTGGGCGTGAAACAGAAATGTAATCAGACCTTGCTCCCGGCCCTCGCCGGGCTATGTGACGATCCCGTGATGGCTGTGCACAACCTTTTTCGGCGCAAACCCTTGTGGGGCTTGGGAGAGCAGGTTTCTGGCGTCTGTCAAGCGCTGTCACTGCATTCCATGTAGGAGGTCGCGGGCTAAGATGGACCGACGGATCACTCGGTTCTGCAATGCCATCCAACCTGGAACAAGCCGCGGCCGCGCCGGTTGCCCTTTCCGCTTTCCTGCGCGGCGTCGAACGCCGAGGGGCGCTGTTCGCCGAGCTGCAGTGCGGCGACCGCGACGCCGGCGACACCGCGCTGGCCGCGGCCATGCGCGCCTTCCGCAACCACGCGGCCGCCCTGCCCATGTCCGAATGGCCGCGGCGCTTCTGGGCGCTGCTGGTGGCCACCCCGCAACTGCGGCAGGCGTCAGCCGTGGCGGCGTGGCCGCCGTCGTTGCTGGCAGTGGCGGCGCTTAATCCCAGCGCCCGCCAGGCGCTGCTGCTGCGCCTGGCGGCGAGCCTCAGTGAGGAGGAGGCGGCCGCGGTGCTGGACACCCCGGTCGCGGCCTACCAGCAGGCCCTCACCGCCGCGTGCCCGCGCGACCCCGCCGGACAGCCGGACGCCGGCGCCTGGCGGGCCCTGGCCGAGGCGATGCAGCAGCAGTTGCGCGACCTGCCCGCCGATCGGCTGGTGCGCCTGGCCGGGCTGCGCGAAGCGGCCCTCGACGGCAGGCGCCTGTCGCCGGCGGCAAACCGGCCCGCATCCTTGCCGACCGTTGCGCGCCAGGCCGCGCCATCGTCGCGGCGCTGGCTCTGGATAACGCTGGTGGTGCTGGCCTGCGCGGTGGCGCTGGCAGCGACCTGGTGGTGGCCGCACTGGCAGGCGGACCAGCCGCAGGATGTCGGCGGGCTGGAGCCCGGCGTGCGGCCCCTGGCGGATGAGGTGGTCGTGGTCCGCGAGGAACTGGCAGGACAACCGCCGGCGGAGACCTTCGACCGGGTCTTCGCCCTGCTTAGCGAGCCGGACTTCGAATTGCTGATGCAGCCGGAAGAGGAGGCGATCGCGCGCGACGCGGACTTCCTGGCCTGGTACGCGTCGGGCGCCAACGCCTTGCCCGGGGTCGTGGCGGAGGAAGCCGTCCCGGTGGACGAGGCCGCCGCTGGCGACAGGGAAACCTCCGATGCGCAGCTCTAGCCGCCTGACCCTCGCGGGCCTGGTGGCCGGCATCGTGCTGGCCCTGCTCTGGCACGCCTGGCCGGGTTCTTCCGCAGCCGCATCGGCGAGCGTCGTCCGCTGGACGGACTCGACCCAGGCGCACGCTGTCTGGCTGCAGGCGCTGGCGCCGCCGGCGCGACTGCAGTTCGGGCAAAGAGTCGCGGCCTGGCGCGCACTGCCGAGGGTCGAACGCGAAGACCGGCGGGCACGGTTCCTGGCCTGGCGGCAATTGCCCGAGTCCGAACGGATCCGATTGCGGGTCACGGCCGCCCAGATCGCCGCTTTCGCGCCCGAACGCCAGCAAGCCCTGCGCAGCCAGTTCCAGATGCTCGAGGACAGCCAGCGTCGCGGCTGGCGGCTGGGGCCGGCGCTGGGCGCCGATTACGAGAAGCTGCATCCACTGCTCGCCTACGTGGATCCGGTGCAGCGGCTGCCCTTGCTGTCGGTGCTGCAGTCGATGGAAGCGGAACAGCGTGCCGACCTCGCGGTGCTGGTGCAGCGCACGCCGCCGCAGGAGCGGGCTTCCCTGCGCGACGAACTGGTGCGCCAACCGCCGGCGCGGCGCGGCGCGTGGCTGCGGGACAGGCTCGCCCACTAGCGGAAGGGCAGGTGCGACGGTTTCAGCCTCGTCGCGGCCGAGTTTAAGATGTCGCCCTGCCACGACCCGGCAACCGCGCACCCGCGCGCCCGCAGTCGGCCCCGAGCCCCATGTCCCCCGTTGCTTCCTCCCCGCGCTTCGGCAGCGAAGTCCGCGCCACGGCCACGCTTGCACTTCCCCTGGTCCTGGGGCATGTCTCCACCGGGCTGATCGGCTTCGTCGACAACGTCATCGCCGGCCACCACGGCACCCTGACCCTGGCCGCAGTCACCATCGGCACCGCCCTGCTGTGGCTGCCGATGATGGTGCCGATCGGCACCCTGATCTCGCTGACCGCCTCGGTGTCGGAACTCAACGGCGCAGGGCGGCAAAAGGAGATCGGGCCCTTGTTCCGCCAGGCGCTGTGGCTGGCGCTGGCACTGGGCGCGCTGATGTTCGCGTTCCTGAGCCTGATCCCCTACGCGCTGGGTCCGTTCGGGATCTCGGCGGAGATCATCCCGGGGGCGACCGGCTTCCTGCACGGCATCCGCTGGGGCGCGCCCGCGCTGACCCTGTTCTTCTGCATGCGCTACCTGAGCGAGGGCATGCACTGGACCTTGCCGACCATGCTGATCGGTTTCGGCGGACTGGTGGTGCTGGCGCCGCTGGGCTATGTCTTCACCTTCGGCCGCTTCGGCGTGCCGGAAATGGGAGCCGCGGGGCTGGGCGTGGCTTCGGCCCTGATGATGTGGGGACAGGCCATCGCCTTCGCCACCTATCTCTGGAATGCCCGGCGCTTCGCCCACCTGCAGTTGTTCGCGCGTTTCGATGGGCCGCATGCGCGGCCGATCGCGCAACTGCTGCGCACCGGCCTGCCGATCGGCGTGACCGTGCTGATGGAAGGCGGATTGTTCATCGCCACCGCGCTGCTGATCGCGCGCCTGGGGGCGGTACCCGCGGCCGCGCACCAGATCGCCATCAACGTGTCGGCGCTGTGCTTCATGATCCCGATGGGCGTGGCCGAAGCGACCACGGTGCGGGTCGGCCATGCGCTGGGCATGGGCGATGGGCACGCGATCCGCCGCGCCGCCCACGCCGGTTACGCCATCGTGCTGGGCACCCAGGCCCTGTCGGCGACCGCATTGCTGCTTGGCCATGACCTGGTGGTGGCCTTGTACACCCGCGACCTGGTGGTGGCGGCACTGGCCGGCAACCTGCTCCTGTATGCGGCGGCCTTCCAGTTCCCCGATGGTATCCAGGTGGCCTCGGCCGGCGCCTTGCGCGGGCTCAAGGACACGCGCGTGCCGATGTGGCTGGCGATGTTTTCCTACTGGGGCCTGGGCATGCCGCTGGGCATCGGCCTCGGCTTGGGCCTGGGTTGGGGGCCGCAGGGCATGTGGGTCGGCCTGATCGTGGGTCTGTCCGCGGCCGCGGTGCTGATGGCCAGCCGCTTCCGCCACAGCAGCCGTGGGCTGCCGGGACCTGCGGAACCGGCAATGACTTAAGGGGCATGTACGGGCGATGCGCAACCGGTAAGCTGGTTACAGTTATCCGGAGCTCGCCCCCATGAACCAAGCAGTCAGCCGTGGTCCCATCGCGGCCTTTTTCGTCGGCCTGTGGAACGTGATCAATTTCACCCGCAAGCTGATCCTCAATTTCCTGTTCTTCGGGCTGCTGTTCCTGTTCCTGGTGATCTTCGTGGCCGCGGTCGGCCGCGGCAACGGGGTCAAGCCGCTGCTCGAGCGCACCACCCTGGTCATCGCCCCGGAAGGCCGGCTGGTCGAGCAGTTCAGCGCCGACCCGGCCACCCGCGCGCTGGCCAAGGCGTTCGGCGACAAGAACGCCGAGGAAGTGCAGCTGCGCGACCTGGTGCGCGCGATCGATGCGGCCCGGGAAGACAAGCACATCGAACGGGTGCTGCTGCGCGTCGACCAGCTGCAGCCCAGCGGCTACGCCTCGATGCGCGAAGTCGCCGCGGCGCTGGCGCGCCTGCGCGCCTCCGGCAAGCAGGTCGTGTCCTTCGGCGAGAACCTGGAGCAGTCGCAGTACCTGCTCGCCGCGCAGGCCAACGAGGTCTACATCGACCCGATGGGCAGCATGCTGCTGGAAGGCCTCGGCCGCTACCGCCAGTACTACCGCCAGGGCCTACAGGAAAAGCTCGGCGTGGACGTGCACCTGTTCCGCGTGGGCGAGTTCAAGTCCGCCGCCGAACCCTACATCCTCGACGCCGCCTCCAAGGAATCCAAGGAAGCCGACCTGTTCTGGATGAACGACATCTGGCAGCGCTACCTGGCCGACATCGCCAAGGCGCGGAAGCTGTCGCCGGCACAACTGGCCGCGGGCATCGATACCCTGCCCGAAGGCATCGCGGCTGCCGGCGGCGACCTGGCCAAGTTCGCCTTGCAGCAGAAGCTGGTGGACGGGCTGAAGACGCTGGAGGAAGTCGAGAAACTGATGGCCGAGCGCGGCGTCGCCGACGAGGATTCGGACAACGGCTTCCGCAGTGTGTCGCTGGCCGGTTACCTGGCCCAGGTCGATGCCCGGCACCTGAAGATCGCCGACGAGCGTCCGCAGGTGGCGGTGGTGGTGGCCGCTGGCGAGATCACCGACGGCGAACAGCCGGCCGGCACGATCGGCGGCAAGTCGACCTCGGCGCTGTTGCGCGAGGCGCGCGACGACGAGGACGTGAAGGCCGTGGTATTGCGCGTGGATTCGCCGGGCGGCGGCGTGTATCCGTCCGAGGAAATCCGTCGCGAAGTCGCTGCGCTGAAGGCCGCAGGCAAGCCGGTGGTGGTGTCGATGGGCGACCTGGCCGCTTCGGGTGGCTACTGGATCTCGATGAATGCCGACCGGATCTACGCCGATCCGTCGACGATCACCGGTTCGATCGGCATCTTCGGCCTGATCCCCAACGTGACCCGCACCCTGGACAAGGTCGGCGTGCATACCGACGGCGTGGGTACCACCCGCTTCGCCGGCGCCTTCGACATCACCCGGCCGATGGACCCGGCGGTGGGCCAGGTGATCCAGTCGGTGATCGACAAGGGCTATGCCGATTTCACCGGCAAGGTCGCGGCGGCGCGCAAGAAGCCGGTCGAGGAGATCGATGCGATCGCCCGCGGCCGGGTGTGGAGCGGCGCCCAGGCGCTGGAACGCGGCCTGGTGGACGAGCTGGGCGGCTTCGATGCCGCGCTGGCCGACGCCGCGGCCCGCGCCAAGCTGGGCAAGCCGGACAAGTACCGGGTCCGCTACATCGAGAAGAACGCCTCGCCGTTCGCCCAGTTCATGGGTGGCTTCGCCGGCAGCAGCGTCGGCAGCCTGCTGTTGAAGGATTCGGATTTCGCCCGCGCCTTGCTGGCCCGGGCAATGCCCGAAACAGATGCCCAGCTGCGCTTCGTCGAACAGGCCGTGCATGCGCGCAACGGCGCGCCGGTGAAGGGACTGGTGTACTGCTTCTGCGGACTGTGACCGGCTGAAACCTCGCCGGTCAGGCGAGGCCAGCGGGCAGGCGGTGGGCCTACTGGGTCGCCGCCTCGATTTCCGCGCGCTGCGCCGCGGCCGCGTCGCTGGCTGCATCTTCGGCGGCCGTGGCCTGTTCGATCGGCCGTTGCATCGCCTCGCGCAACGCCGTGGCCTGCTCGGCCTGCGGCTCCGGCGGTTCGTCGGTCGGCGGCGGTTCGGGCCTGCACGCGGCCAGGCCGGCCACCCAGAGTGCGAGACAGGCGATACGCAGGCTCGAGGCTTTCATGGCATGTCTCCGCGGGGCGTGGCGCTATGCTACGCCTCTCTCCTGCAGGAAAACGCGATGATCCACGACCGCTGGCGGCTCGACGGCCAACTCGCGCTGGTGACCGGCGCCAGCGCCGGCATCGGCCTGGCCATCACCCGCGAACTGCTGGGCTTCGGCGCCGACCTGCTGCTGGTGGCGCGCGATGCCGACGCGCTGGAAGGCGTGCGCGACGAACTGCTGGAAGAATTTCCCGATCGCGCGATCCACGCGATGGCCGCCGACGTGGCCGACGACGAGGACCGGCGCGAGATCCTGGACTGGGTCGAGGACCATGGCGACGGCCTCAACATCCTGGTCAACAACGCCGGCGGCAATGTCACCCGGGCCACGGTGGACTACACCGAGGACGAATGGCGGGGGATCTTCGAGGTCAACCTGTTCTCGGCCTTCGAGCTGTCGCGCTACGCGCATCCGCTGCTCACCCGGCATGCGGTGTCCAGCATCGTCAACGTCGGCAGCGTGTCCGGGGTGACCGCGGTGCGCAGCGGCTCGCCCTACGGTATGACCAAGGCCGCGCTGCAGCAGCTGACCCGGAACCTGGCGGTGGAATGGGCCGAGGACGGCATCCGCGTCAACGCGGTGGCGCCGTGGTACATCCGCACCCGCCGCACCTCCGGCAAGCTGGCAGACGCCGACTACTACGAGGAAGTCATCGACCGGACCCCGATGCGGCGCATCGGCGAACCGGAGGAAGTGGCAGCAGCGGTGGGCTTCCTGTGCCTGCCGGCGGCCAGTTACATCACCGGCGAATGCATCGCGGTGGATGGCGGCTTCCTGCGTTACGGGTTCTGAGCACGCCGGCGCGCGCGGCTTACCTGCCGGCCCGCAGCCCGGGCGTCAGTCGGTAAGCGGCAGGCTCAGGGTTTCCTTGACCTCTTCCATCACGATGTAGCTCTTGGAATCGCGCACGTGCGGCAAGGTCAGCAGGGTGTTGCCGAGCAGCTTGCGGTAGGAGGCCATTTCGGAAATGCGGGCCTTGATCAGGTAATCGAAATCGCCCGAGACCAGGTGGCATTCGAGCACGTTGGGAAGGCGCAGCGCGGCGCGGCGGAATTCCTCGAAGATGTCGCCGGACTTGTAGGTCAGGCTGATCTCGACGAAGACCAGCAGACCGGCCTTGACGCTGCGTGGATCCAGGCGCGCGTGGTAGCCGGTGATCACCCCGTCCCGCTCCAGCCGGCGCACGCGCTCGGTGCAGGGAGTGGTGGACAGGCCGACCCGTTCGCCGAGCTCGGTGAAGGAGATGCGGGCTTCCTCCTGCAGAACGCGCAGGATGTTGCGGTCGATCTTGTCGAGGTCGCGCGAGCGGCTGCTCATGGT
>SEHC01000306.1 GCA_004173415.1 Lysobacteraceae bacterium | reverse complement strand
ACGATGCCGCTGCCATCGTCGGCGCGGATCGCGTAGGTGCTGAAGCGGGCGCCGTTGGTCACGTCCCAGACGTGGACCTGTTCGAACTCGCGGATGCCGGTGGCCTCCAGCAACAGGCCGTCGATGGCGATCGAGCCCTCGTAGTTCAGTTCCGAATGGGTGACAGTGGCGCGATGGATCTTGGCTTTCAACAGGCTGATCTGCATGGTGTCCGGCGGGCGCGTGGGAGTGCCCCGAGTCTACCAGCGCCGCGGTTACCGGCCAGCGCCGGCCGGCCGCTCCGCCGCCAGCCCGGCGCTCACCACTCCAGGTTGTCGATCAGCCGGGTCCTGCCCAGCCTGGCCGCGATCAGCGCGACCCTGGGGCCTTCCTCGCCGCGGCGCGCGGCCGCTCGTCGGCGGACAGGTACTGGTTGCGCGAACTCATGGCCAGGCCATCGGCCTCGCGCACGATCCCGCCACCCAGCACTTCGACCGGGAACGCCAGGTCCCGCACCATCTGCCGGATCACCGCCAGTTGCTGGTAGTCCTTCTTGCCGAACGCGGCGATGTCCGGCTGCACCTGGTTGAACAGGCGCGAGACCACCGTGCACACGCCATCGAAATGGCCCGGGCGATGGGCGCCCTCGAGCAGCCCGCTGACCCCGGGTACGTGCACCTTGGCCGCCAGATCCACGCCGAACGGATACATCGATTCCACCGTCGGCAGCCACAGCACGTCGCAGCCGGCGCCTTCCAGGCCGCTGGTGTCGGCCTCCGGGGTGCGCGGGTAGCGGGTGAAATCCTCGTTCGGCCCGAACTGGGTCGGGTTGACGAACACGCTGGAGACCACGCGATCGACGTACTGGCGCACCAGCATGACCAGCGAGTAGTGGCCTGCGTGCAGGTTGCCCATGGTCGGCACGAAGCCGACCCGCAGGCCTTCGCGCTTCCAGCCGTTGACCCGGGCGCGAAGCGCATCCAGCTCGGTAATGGTTTCGATCATCGGGTCGAGGGTTCCGGCCTTGCGCAACCGCGCTTCAATAGGAGTGTGCCGCGTCAGGGAAGGAGCCGTCGCGGACCGCCCCGGCGTAGGCGCGGACCGCGCCGGCGATCGAGCCGCCGTCGGCCAGGAAATCCTTGACGAACTTCGGCCGGCGATGGCCCATGTCGATGCCCAGCAGGTCATGCAGCACCAGCACCTGGCCGTCGCAACCGGGACCGGCGCCGATGCCGATGGTCGGGATCGGCAAGGCTTGGGTTATGGCCGTGGCCACCGCCGAAGGCACGCATTCCAGGACCAGCAGCGAGGCTCCCGCTTCGGCCACTGCCAGGGCGTCGGCGCGCAGGCGCGCTGCGGCGGCTTCGTCGCGGCCCTGAACCTTGTAGCCACCCAGTTTCAATACCGACTGCGGGGTCAGGCCCAGGTGCGCGCAGACCGGGATGTCGCGTTCGGCCAGGAAGCGGATCACTTCCAGCTTGTGTCCTGCCCCTTCCAGTTTGACCATCTCGGCGCCCGCCTGGAGCAGGGCCACCGAAGCTTCCAGCGCGCGCTCGGGAGTGGCGTCGGACTGGAACGGCAGGTCGGAAACCAGCATCGCCCGCGCCAGCCCGCGGGCGACCACGCCGGTGTGGTAGACGATGTCGGCCACGCTGACCGGCAGGGTCGAGGCTCTGCCCTGCACCACCATGCCCAGCGAGTCGCCGATCAGCACCAGGTCCACGCCATTGGCGTCGGCGACCCGGGCGAACCCGTAGTCGTAGGCGGTCAGCATCACCAGCCTGCGGCCGTCGCGCTTGGCCTGGGCCAGCTCGGGCAGGGTCCACTTGCGTATTTCGGTCTGCGTGCTCATGGGTGGATTATGACTCCAACGGCGGCGATCCCAGCGGCTCGATGGCCGAGGCATCCAGTTTCCGCAACAGGTCGCGGGCCGGCCCATGGCCGGGAATATGCAGGTCCGGGGCTAGGTCGAGCAGCGGCACCAGCACGAAGGCGCGCTCGTGCAGGTGCGGGTGCGGCAGCCGCAGGCCGGGCTGGTCCAGCACCTGCTCGCCATGCAGCAGCAGGTCCAGGTCCAGGGTCCGCGGGCCCCAGCGCAGGCCTGGCTCGCGCTGCCGCCCGAAGCCGCGCTCGGTCTCCAGCAGCACATCCAACAGCGCCGGCGCGGCCAGCCCGGTTTCCAGCCTGGCCACCGCATTGATGAAGTCCGGTTGCTTTTCAAGCCCCCAGGCCGGGGTCCGGTACAGGCGCGAAGCGGAATGCAGCCGGGTGTCCGGCAGCCGGCCCAGGGCGTCGATGGCCGCGCGCACAGTCACGGCGGCATCGCCCAGGTTGCCACCCAGGCCCACGAAGGCGATCGCGGGAAGACTCATTCCGCGGCGGGTGCCTCGCCGCCGCTGCGACGCCGGCGGCGGCGGCGCTTGGGCGGCGGCGCGTCGACCTCGGCATAGGCATCGCGAGGCGCGGCCACGCCCAGGGTCGCGGACAGCTCTTCGTTGGACTGGGTCTGCGCCTCGCGCCAGAACGCCACGTCCTCGGCATGCTCGCTGGAAGCGGCCAGGCGCAGCAGCAGGAAGTCGTAGGCCGCGCGAAACCGCGGATGGGCCAGCAGGCGGGTGACCCGCTTGCGCTGGCGCGAACTGAAACGCGACTGCAGCAGCCAGATCTCCTGCATCGGCAGCGAGAAGCGGCGCGGCAGCGCGACCGTGCCCAGCTGGTGCAGGGTCACCCGGTCGGCGGCGCGGCGTTGCGCCTCCTCGGCCTGCATGCCCTGGGCCTGGAGGCCGATCAGCGCACGGCAGTACGCCGGCCACAACAGCAGGGCGAACAGGAACGCCGGCGACACCGGCTCGTCGTTGGCCACCCGCGCATCGGTGCCGCGCAGCCCTTCCAGGACCATGGCGCGCAGCGCGCCGCTGCGGTTGGAAGCCAGTGCCGCGGCGGTTTCCGGCAGCACCGCCGCCAGCAACCCGTATTGCTCCAGGCCCTCGAAGCTGGCCACCGCGTTGCCGGAAAGGAACAGCTTCAGCAGTTCCTCGAACAGCCGCGCAGGCGCCGCTTCGGACAGCAGCGGCGCCAGCTGCGGGATCGGACCGGCCGAGTCCGGGTCGATCTCGAAACCCAGCTTGGCCGCCAGCCGGACCGCGCGCAGCATCCGCACCGGGTCTTCGCGGTAGCGCTGCTCGGGATCGCCGATCAGCTTCATCTTGCGGGCCTGCACGTCCTCGAAGCCGCCGACGTAATCGCGCACCGAGAAATCCTCGATCGCGTAATACAGCGCGTTGGCGGTGAAGTCGCGGCGCACCGCGTCGTCCTCGATGCTGCCGTAGACAAATCCTTGGGGTGGCCGCCGACCAGCAGGTCGCGGACCGCGCCGCCCACCAGGTAGGCGGAGAAGCCGGCATCGCGCAGACGATAGAGCACGCGCAGTGCGTTGGGGCTGATGTCCCGGCGCGAGATGTTGTGCTGGTCGCGTGGGATCACGCGCAGGGCGACGGGGGGTGTGGAGGCTGGCGACGTAATGGTGGCGGTCCGTGTCGAAAGTGGTGGAGCGGGAGTGGCGTTGGCCTGGTTTTCGCGGCCGGACGCCGCTGGCGACCAGCCTGGTGAGGGGCCACCCGGCATTGCCGCGGCCCCCGACTGGCGAATATACTAGTCCGTCACGGCGTTGCTTACCAAAAACGCTCCCTTCGTCTAACGGTTAGGACGTGGCCCTCTCAAGGCTAAAATAGGGATTCGAATTCCCTAGGGAGCACCATACAAGCGTCCTGCAGCGGCCCCCGGGGCCGCCAGCCAGGATCGCCAGCAGGCCCGGCCCTCGAAAGCCGGGCCTTCTTTTTTGCCGATGGCCGCGGCGTCGCGCGGCGTCGGCATGTCGGGACGCGGTGATTTAAACTAGCGGGCCTCAAGCACCGGACCGGACCATGCCCTTCGTCGTCACCGAGAACTGCATCAAGTGCAAGTACACCGACTGTGTCGAGGTGTGCCCGGTCGACTGTTTCCACGAAGGCCCCAATTTCCTGGTGATCGATCCGGACGAGTGCATCGACTGCACCCTGTGCGAACCGGAGTGCCCGATCAACGCGATCTACCCCGAGGACGACGTGCCGGCCGGCCAGGAAGGCTACGTGGCCCTGAATGCCGAACTGTCGAAGGCCTGGCCGGTGATCACCGTGCGCAAGGACGCCCTGCCCGACGCCAAGGAATGGGAAGGCAAGCCGGACAAGCTGCCGCTGCTGGAGCGCTAGCGCGCCGCCCGGCCCCGGCTGATCCCGGCGCCTGCCTGCCGCTCAGTCAGCCGCCACCAGCCCGCGGCGCCTGGCCAGCTCGCGCAATTCGTGGTCCGAACCGAGCTTGTACTTGTTGTAGATGCTGCTGCGGTGCGCGTAGGCGGTCTTGTTGCTGATGCCGATGGTCGCCGCGACCCGGGCGACCGAATGCCCGCGCGCCAGCAGCAGGAAGATCTGCGCTTCGCGCTCGGTCAGTTCCGGCAGCGCGTGGTACTGGCCGCTGTCTTCGGCCGCCGCCACCCGCGTGCGCAGCTCGCGGTCCAGGTACTGCTCGCCACGCTCGATCGCCCGGATCGCATCGATCAGCTCGTCCGGCGCCGCCCGCTTGCTGACATAGCCCCTGGCCCCGGCGGCCAGCGCTTCCTGCACGTACAGCGCGCCGTCGTGCATGCTCATCACCAGGATCGCCAGTTTCGGCCGCTGGGCGAGCAGCTGGCGGATCATCACCATGCCGTCGCCGTCTGGTAGATTCAGGTCCAGCACCAGCACATCGCACGACGTGGTCAACAGCGTGGCGGCCAGTTCCTGCGCGCTGCCCACCTCCGCCACCACCGTCCAGCCCGGTTCGAGCTCCAGCAACTGGCGGAAGCCGGAACGGACGATGGGATGGTCGTCGACCAACAAGATCCCGAGTGGCGCCATGAATCAGGTTCCCGAAAATGCCGCGGTCAGCTGGCCTGCCGCGCGTCCGCGCCATCATCGCAGGCGCGGGGACATTTTGTTGCTGGGACTGTACCCGCTGGGCTGGATCCTGCTGTTCCTGGTCTCCAGCAATTACTGGTTCCTGCCGGCCGGGCTCCGGGTCGCGGTGCTGTGGCGGCTGCCGCGGCCGTTGTGGAAATGGATGGCGCTGGCCGAATGGAGCGGGATCCTCGCCCTGAGCCTGTGGAACCGTACCCATCCGGTGCCTTTGGTGCTGATGGTCACCACCATGGTCCCGTGGTTGCTGTATGCCGCCGCGGTCGGCCAGCTGGGCAACCGCACCGGCGCCTCGACCTCGACCGGGGGCTCGCTGCCAAGGCTGCTGGCATGCGGCGCGCTGGCCGCACTGGTCAACGCGGCGGTGCTGGTGGCGGCAAGCGCGGTCGCCGATGGGGTGCCGCCCGTCGTCGGCACGGCCCTGTTCGGGTATGCGATGGGAGACCTGGTCGGCATCGTTGTGCTGGCGCCCGCCCTGCTGGCCGTGTACGACCACGTCCGCCAGCGCCTGCCGTGGTGGCGGGGCCTGCTCGCCGGCGGCCGGGTGCTGCTGCCAGCGTTGACCGCCGTGCTGGTCGCGCGCCTGCCGATCCCCCAACCGCTGCTCTACGCGCTGATGCTCGGGCTGTTCCCGCTGTCCTGGGTGGCCTTCCGCTTCGGCTGGCGTCCCGCCGCCGTGGCCCTGGCCGGGCTCGCGGCCACCGTCCATGCGCTGGAGGGCCTGTTGCAATTGTGGAAACCCGAGCAACTGCAGCTGCTGCTGGCGGTCAGCGGCATCGCGGCGTTGCTGCTGGGCGCCTCCACCGATGGCCTTCGCGCCCAGGGCAAGGCGCTGATGCTCAGCCTGGAGCAACTCGGGCGGCGCAGCTCCGACCTGACCAACGTCGCCAACCGCCTGACCTCCGTGCAGGAGCAGGAAAGACGGCGGATGGGCGGTGAACTGCACGACGTGCTGGGCCAGGACATCACTGCGATCGCCACCCGCCTGCGCGTGGTCGAGCGCAGCACCGACGACCCGCGCTTGCGCGAGGGCCTGCATTCGATCAGCGTGCTGGTGAACGACGCCCACCACCACCTGCGCGAAGTCATCGACCATCTCTATCCCGCGGTGCTGGACCGCTTCGGCCTGCAGCGCGCGCTGGTCGAGGGGCCGCTGGCGCAAGTCGCGCGCGAAGGTGGCCTGGACTACCAGTGCGAGGTGCAGGGCGACCTGCAGCTCCTGTCCAAGGACGTGGCGACCTCGCTGTACCGGATCTGCCAGGAAGCGGTCAGCAACTGCATCCACCATCGCGG
>SEHC01000305.1 GCA_004173415.1 Lysobacteraceae bacterium | reverse complement strand
GTGTGGTGCGGCAGGATCGCCTGGTGCAGCATGTCCGGGTTGCTGACCACGATGTCGCCATGCAGGCGGATCGCCTGGCGCGCATCGCCGGGGGTGTCGCCGTCGAAGGTGAAGGCCTTCACCCCCAGTTCGCCGGCGCGGTTCAACTCCAGCAGCTCGGCCACCTGGTCCTGGGCCAGGGCCTTGGTCGGGAACAGGTACAGCGCTTTCGCGTTCCCGGTCATCGCCGCGGCGACCACCGGCAGGGTATAGCAGAGCGACTTGCCCGAGGCGGTCGGGGTGACGATGGCGACGTGTTCGCCGGCTTGCGCCGCGTTCCATGCCTCGGCCTGGTGGCTGTACAGCCGGTCGATGCCGCGGCCCTGCAGCGCCGCCTTGAGAGCCGCGGGCAGGTCGGCGGGCAGCGGCGCATAACGGCCCTCGCGCCCGGGAACGGTGAAGTTGCCGGTGATCCGGTCGGCATAGCGCCGTGCCAGCCGCGCGCTCAGCAGGGCGCCGTCGCGGCCCAGTTGCCCGTCGGCCAGGGTGGACAGGCGGCGTTCGTCGTCTTCGGTGCGCTTGGCAAGGGCCTGGGCAGGCATGGCGGTTCCCCTCGGAAAGAGATAGTGGAACCGCCGGCGATCTCAATTGGTGCGACTGGATCCGGCGCAGGCCTGCGCCGGTCCGCGCGCGGCCCCGGCGCGGGTGGCGAAAGGCCGCCTCAGCGCATGGTCGGGATGACGAAGCTCTGGTCGGTCACCGCGCCGCCGCTGGGCCAGCGCTGGGTGACGGTCTTGGTGCGGGTGTAGAAGCGGACCCCGTCCTGCCCGTACTGGTTGAGGTCGCCAAAACCCGAGCGCTTCCAGCCGCCGAAGCTGTGGTAGGCCACCGGCACCGGGATCGGCACGTTGATCCCGACCATGCCCACCTCCACCCGGTCGGCGAATTCGCGCGCCGCGTCGCCGTTGCGGGTGAAGATCGCCACGCCGTTGCCGTACTGGTGCCGCGAAGGCAGGGCCAGCGCTTCCTCGAAGCTGTCGGCGCGGACGATCTGCAGGACCGGGCCGAAGATCTCCTCCTGGTAGGTCCGCATCCCGGCGGTCACGTGGTCGAACAGGCTGGGGCCGAGGAAGAACCCGCCCTCGTGCCCGGGCAGGGAGAAGCCACGGCCGTCGAGCACCAGTTCGGCGCCTTCGTCCACGCCCAGCTGCAGGTAGGACTCGACCTTGGCCCGGTGCGCGGCGGTGACCAGCGGCCCGAAGTGCGCCCCGGGGTCGGTGGACACGCCGATGCGCAGTTCGCCGATCGCGGCGATGAGCTTTTCGCGCAGCGCTTCGGCCGTTTCCCGGCCCACCGGCACCACCACCGGCAGGGCCATGCAGCGCTCGCCGGCCGAGCCGTAGGCCGCGCCGACCAGGTCGGCCACGGTCTGGTCCAGGTCGGCGTCGGCCAGCACGATGCCGTGGTTCTTGGCCCCGCCCATCGCCTGCACGCGCTTGCCGTGCTGGGCGCCCAGCGCATACACCGACTGGGCGATGTCGGAGGAACCGACAAAGCTCACCGCCCTGATCGTGGGGTGACGGAGGATGGCCTCGACGATGTCCTTGTCGCCATGGACCACGTTGAGCACGCCCGGCGGCAGCCCGGCTTCGATCATAAGCTCGGCCAGCCGCACCGGCACCGACGGATCGCGGTCGGAGGGCTTGAGGATGAAGGCGTTGCCGCTGGCGATGGCCGGGCCGAACATCCACATCGGGATCATCGCCGGGAAGTTGAACGGGGTGACCCCGGCGACCACGCCGAGCGGCTGCCGCGCCGAATACACATCGATGCCGGGGCCGGCGCCCTGGGTGTACTCGCCCTTGAGCAGGTGCGGGATGCCGCAGGAGAACTCGATCACCTCCAGGCCGCGCTGGATATCGCCCCTGGAGTCGGCGATGACCTTGCCATGCTCGCTGGACAGCAGGTGGGCCAGTTCGTCCATATGCACTTCGAGCAGGCGCTTGAACTCGAACATCACCCGCGCGCGGCGCTGCGGGTTGGCCGCGGCCCAGGCCCGTTGCGCTTCGGCGGCATTGGCCACGGCGCGATCGAGTTCGGCGGCCGAGGCCAGCGGCACCCGCGCCTGGACCTGGCCGCTGTTGGGGTCGAACACGTCGCCGAAGCGGCCGGACGTGCCCGCGACCTTGTGGCCGTCGATGAAATGGGGGATGTCGCGCATGGGTGGATTCCTGCAGGAGTATTGGACAAGGCCGGCGACGGCCCGGGGCTGGCGGCCTGGAACCACCGGCCGATGCCCGGGACCGGTCCGGCAACCCCCCAATGATCGCCCAGGACGGCGACCAGGTGGCCGCCGGGCCGCGGGCCTGGGCAGCCGTCCGGCAAGCCTCGCCCCCATCCACATCCGGGCAGTGCGGGGAATGAGCTCTCCGCCGGCCCGTTACGGCGTGATCGCCACCTTCAACACGCCATCGCGCTGGTGGCTGAACAGGTCGTAGGCCGCTTCGATGTCGTCCAGCTTGTAGCGGTGGGTGACCATGGCGCCCAGGTCGACGCGGCCGGAGGCGATGACCGACATCAGCCGGCGCATGCGCTCCTTGCCGCCCGGGCACAGGGCGGTGACGATGCGGTGGTCGCCGAGTCCCGCGGCGAAGGCGTCCAGCGGGATGGTCAGGTCGGACGAATACACCCCCAGGCTGGACAGGGTGCCGCCCGGGCGCAGCACCCGCAGCGCCGCCTCGAAGGTCTTCTGGGTGCCCAGCGCCTCGATCGCCACGTCCACGCCGCGGCCGCCGGTCAGCTGCATGATCTGTTCGACCACGTCGCCCTGGCTGGCATCGACCACCTGGTCGGCGCCCAGCTTGCGCGCCATCTCCAGGCGCCCGGGCAGCATGTCCACGCCGATGATCAGGCTCGCCCCACTGAGCCGGGCCCCGGCGGTGGCGCACAGGCCGATCGGGCCTTGGGCGAACACGGCCACGGTGTCGCCGATGCGCACCTTGCCGTTCTCGGCGCCGCTGAAGCCGGTGGACATGATGTCCGGGCACATCAGCACCTGCTCGTCGCTCAGTCCCTCCGGCACCGGCGCCAGGTTGACCATGGCATCGGGCACCAGCACGTATTCGGCCTGGCAGCCGTCGATGGTGTTGCCGAACTTCCAGCCGCCGATGGCCTTGAAGCCATGCTCGCTGCCGGCGCCGTCCTGGGAATGCTGGCCGCAGAGGCAGGCATTGCTCCAGCCGCTGGGGGTGATGGCCCCGGCGATCACGCGCTG
>SEHC01000304.1 GCA_004173415.1 Lysobacteraceae bacterium | reverse complement strand
TACGTGGGGCTGTCGCGCGCGGTGTCGGGCACCTTGCAATCCGGTGAACACGCTGCGATGCGCACCGACAGCGGACGGGTGCGTGTGTTCGACACGTTCAACGCAGCCAGCGGCCAGGCCTTGCTGGTCTGGCGGGCGGCGGAGATGGCACAGGCCGGCGACAACGCCGAGGCGATCCTGGCGGAACTCGAGCGCCTGCGCACGCAGACCCGTCTGTGGGCCATCACCCGCGACATCAGCCACGTGGTCCGCGGCGGGCGGATGCCGGCCTGGGCGGCACCGTTGGCGCGCCTGACCGCGCTGACCCCGATGGCGCGGGTCGGCCTGGATGGCAGGCTGGGTCTTTGCGGGATGCTGTTCGCCCGCCGCAAGGCGCCGGAAGTGTTCGCCCGCAAGGTCGCCGCCAGGCTGCCGGCGGGCCAGCGCTGGCGGGTCATCGTCGGCCATTGCGATGCGCAGGCAGAAGGCGAACGACTGCTGGCGGCCTTGCACCAACGGCTGGACGTGGAGGAAGCCTTCCTGGTCGAAACCGGCGCGGCCATCGGTGCACATGCCGGGCGCGGCGCCTTGATCGTGGCGACCCAGCCGGCGCCCACCCGCTAGAGCCGGCCTGCCGCTCGCGCATAATCACCGCATGCCCGACTTCTCCGTTTCCCTGCTCCTGCTGGTTTTCGCCTACCTGATCGGTTCCGTTTCCGGCAGCCTGCTGCTGGGTCGCCTGCGCGGCGTGGACATCCGCACCCAGGGCAGCGGCAATGCAGGCGGGACCAATGCATTCCGGACCCAGGGCTGGCGTTTCGCCCTGGCCGTGGTGGTGGTGGACATCGGCAAGGGCGCGCTGGCGACCTGGCTCGCGCTGCGCCTGGGACCGGTCGACGGTCCCTTGCCGCTGCCTGCGCTGGCCTATGCCGTGGCCCTGGCCGCGGCAATCGGCCATGTGTGGCCGCTGTGGCACGGTTTCCGTGGCGGCAAGGGGGTCGGCACCCTGCTCGGTGGCCTGCTGGTGGCGTGGCCGGCGGCCGCGCCGTGGCTGCTCGCTGCCTGGGTGCTGGTGCTGGTGGGCAGTGGTTACGTCGGACTGGCGTCGGTGATCGCCGTGGCCGCGCTGGTGCCGCTTGCGTGGCTGCTGCAAGCCGACGGCCCGCGCCGCGCGTTCGCACTGGCCGCTGCGCTGCTGGTGCTGTTCACCCATCGCGGCAACCTGCAGCGCCTGCGCGCGGGCAACGAATCGCGCTTCGAACGCGTACGCCTGCTGCGTCGCCGTCCATGAGCGGGGAACGTGAGCTGCTGCAGCGCCTGATCGCCGGCCCGGTCTCCGGCGACACGCTCGCGCACGAGGCCGGGCTCACCCGTGCGGCGATGTGGAAGCGGATCCAGGCCTTGCGCGGGGCGGGCGTGGAGATCGATGCGCAACCCGGGCGCGGCTACGCGTTGCGGCACGCGCCGGAACTGCTCCAGGTGGAGTCGCTGGTCGACGGGCTGCCGACCGCGGTGCGCGCGGGCATTGCCTCGATCGAGATCGCCTGGTCGCTGGATTCGACCAACAGCGAGTTGCTGCGTCGCCCGGCGCCGGAACAGCGGGTGGCCGTGCTGCTGGCCGAACGCCAGACCGCCGGCCGCGGTCGCCGTGGCAAGCAGTGGGCCTCGCCCCTGGCCGCACATCTCTATCTTTCGCTTTCCAGGCAGTTCAGCGGCGGGCTTGCACGGCTGGGCGGGCTGAGCCTGGTGGCCGGCGTGGCCGTGGTCGAAGCCTTGCAGGGCTGCGGCCTTTCGGGGGTTGGACTGAAGTGGCCCAACGACCTGGTCGTGCAGGGTCGCAAGCTGGGTGGCCTGCTGGTCGAAGGCGGCGGCGAACACGCAGGGCCGGTGCGCGCGGTGATCGGACTGGGCCTCAACGTGCGCATGCCGGAAGCGGCCGCGACGGCCATCGACCAGCCATGGACCGACCTGGCCACCTTGCAGGCGGACCCACCTTCACGGAACAGGATCGCGGTCGCGCTGCTTTCCCATCTGGTGCCGGCGCTCGAACAGTTCGATGCGCAAGGCCTGGCGCCGTTCCTGCCGCGTTACGCGGCGGTCGATGCCCTGGCCGGGCATGAAGTCCGCGTGCAGGTGGGTGCGGCGACGCATGCCGGCACGGCCCTGGGCGTCGCCCCAGATGGGGCGCTGCGCGTGCGCATCGGCGAACACGAGCAGGTATTCCATGCCGGCGAAGTCAGCGTGAGGCGGCAATGAAGCGGTGGCTGTTCGACCTGGGCAATTCGCGCCTCAAGTGCGTCCGGTTGCACGCGGATGGAAGCCTGGGTGAAGTCTCCGCCCTGGCCCATGGCGAACACGGATTCAGCGAGGCGCTGGACGCGCTGCTGCCGGCGCGCGCCGGCTCTGCCTGCCTGGCCAGCGTGGCATCGCCGCAATTGACCGCGACCGTGGTTGAAACCCTGGCGACGCGCTTCCAGCGTATTTCCCTGGCACGCAGCGTCGCCCAGCTGGTCGGCGTGCGGATCGCCTATGCGCAGCCGGCGCGACTGGGCGTGGACCGGTTCCTCGCCTTGCTGGCGGCGCATGCGCGCAGTCCGGGCGGCGCGCTGGTCGTGGGCGTGGGCACCGCCATGACCCTGGATCTGCTGGATGCTGCCGGCCAGCATCGCGGCGGGCGCATCGGCCCCTCACCCGCGCTCATGCGCCAGGCCCTGCATACCGCCGCCGCGCACCTGCCCGCGCAGGGCGGGCGCTATCGCGAATTCGCCGACGACACCGACGACGCACTGGCGTCCGGATGCGAGGGCGCGGCGCTGGGATTGGTCGAGCGCAGCCTGCAACAGGCCGCCGCCCTGCTGGGCAAGACGCCGCAACTGCTGCTGCACGGCGGCGGTGCCGAAGCGCTGCTCCCCCATTTCCCGCAGGCGCTGCACGTTCCCTCCCTGGTCCTGGAGGGCCTGGCCCTCTGGTCGCAGGCAGGCCAGGCGCCCTCCCCGTAGGAGCGTCGTAAGCCGCGACCCTGCAAACAGAGCCGCCGCAAAAGACAGTGCGCCCAGACGAATACCGGCTGCACGACCCTTCGCCTTCGGAAATGCCACCCACACCGCCGCCCCACGGTCGCGGCTTACGCCGCTCCTGCAAGGGTGACTGACTCAGCGCCGGTCGCGTGATCCCCGCCCCCGGCTTGGCGCCGCCGCGTCGGACCCGTGGCTGCGCCGTATAGAATCGACCCATGCCGATACGTGCCCTGATCGTCCTGCTCATCGTCCTGAACCTGGGTGTGGCCGCGTGG
>SEHC01000013.1 GCA_004173415.1 Lysobacteraceae bacterium | reverse complement strand
CTACACGGCGACCTTCAGTGCCAGCGGCGGCATCGCGCCGTACAGCTATGCGCTGGGCAGCGGGGCGTTGCCGGCCGGCCTGGCCCTGGCGGACGGCGTGCTCAGCGGCACGCCGACGGAGAGCGGCAGTTTCAGCTTCGACATCACCGCCAGCGACAGCGGCGGGGGCACGCCAGCGACGACCACGCGCAGCTATACGCTGGTGGTCGCGGCGCCAGCGCTGAGCCTGGATCCGGCCACGTTGCCGGATGGCATCGCAGGCGTTGCCTACAGCCAGGCGGTCTCGGCCTCCGGCGGCATCGCGCCGTACAGCTACGCGCTGGCCGGTGGCGCCCTGCCGGCCGGGCTGACCTTTGCCAATGGCCTGCTCAGCGGCACGCCGACGGCAAGCGGCACTTTCACCTTCGACATCACCGCCAGCGACAGCACCACCGGCACCGCCGCGACCTTGACCCGGACTTTCATCCTGGCCATTGCTGCGCCGGTCATCGCCCTCACCCCGGCCACGTTGCCGGGTGGCGTGCGCGGCACCGCCTATACCCAGGCCCTGGCGGCGAGCGGAGGCACCGCGCCGTATGCGTTTGCCCTCAGCGGCGGCGCGCTGCCCGCGGGCACGAGCCTGGCTGCGGACGGCACCCTGGCGGGCACCCCCACGGTGGACGGTACGTTCAACTTCGCCGTCCGTGCGACCGATGCGCTGGGTTTCACCGGCACGGCGAACCTGAGCCTGGTGGTCGCCCAGAACGCGCCGGTCGCGGTCGACGACGTCGCCACCACCCTGGGCGGCGCCGTGGTGGCCATTGCGGTCACCGCCAACGACACCGGCACCATCAGCTCTATCACCCTCACCGCGGCGCCAGCGCATGGCAGCGCCACGGTCGAAGGCCTGGAAGTGGTGTACACGCCCGAGGCCGGCTTCTCCGGCAGCGACGGCTTCCGTTACCTGGCCACCGGTCCGGGCGGCAGTTCGGCCGAGGCCACGGTGACGGTGAACGTCAATCCGCTGCCGGTCGCCGTGTCGCGCCGTCTGCCCGCCAACGCCGGCACGCCGGTGGACGTGGAGCTGACCGAAGGCGCCAGCGGCGGCCCGTTCACCGCCGCGACCCTGGTCTCGCTCTCGCCCGCCGCGTCAGGCACCGCCGGTATCGTCCAGGTCGGCAGTGGCGACGCTGCGCGCTTCGTCCTGACCTATACGCCGGCGGCCGCGTTCTCGGGCCTGGCGACGGTACGTTTCACCCTGGGCAACGCCTACGCCACCTCGGCCGAGGCCAGCATCGAGTTCGACGTCAGCGGGCGCCCGGATCCTTCGCAGGATCCGGAAGTACGCGCCCTGCTCGCCGCCCAGGTCGCCTCGACGCGCCGTTTTGCCACCGCGCAGATCGACAACTTCCAGCAGCGCCTGGAAAACCTGCATGGACAGGGCGGCTCGCGCTTCTCCAGCCAGGTCAGCTTCTCGGCCGACAGCCATTGCCAGGAGCAGGTGGGGCGGATCCCCGGCCAGCGCTGCGAAGCGCGTCCCCGCCAGGATGAGGTCGCCCATGCGGGCAATGGGGGCAGCGACGCGGCGGGCAACGACGGGGCCGGTAACGACCGTGGCACGGTCGGTACCTGGATCGGCGGCGTGATCCGCTCGGGCAACCACGATGGCCGCGGCGGCAGCGCCGGTATCGACTTCGAGACCGATGGCCTCAGCGTCGGTGCCGACTACCGCGTCAATGGCCAGCTGGCCCTCGGCGCCGGCCTCGGCTGGGGTCGCGACACCAGCGAGGTGGGCGACCACGGCAGCCGCAGCGAAGGCAAGGCCTACACCGCGGCGCTGTACGCCAGCTACCAGCCGGGCGGGCAATTCTTCGTCGACGGACTGATGGGCTACCAGGACCTGTCCTACCAGCTGCGCCGCTACGTCAGCACCACCGGCGGACTGGTGCAGGGTTCGCGCGAGGGCGGCCAGTGGTTCGCCTCGGTCTCGGCCGGTGCGGATTTCCGCCACGGCGAGTACCTGCAGCTGACCCCGTATGCACGCCTGGACCTGGCCCGCGCCACCCTGGACGGCTACACCGAGCGGGGCGACGCGCTGTATGCGCTGCGTTACGCCTCCATGGACGTGGATACCAGCACCGGCAACCTCGGCCTGCGCGTGGACTACCGGCAGAAGCTGTCGCGCGGCACCTTCTCGCCACAGCTGCGCCTGGAATACCAGCACGACTTCCAGGGCGGCGACGGCGCGACGATGGGGTATGCCGACCAGCTGTCGGGGCCGTTCTACCGCACCGGGATCGAGGTGTTCGACCGCAACCGCTTCCTGATCGGGCTCGGCGCGCAGTTCAGCACCGAGGGTGGGCTGTCGACGCGGCTCGAATACCGCGGCGTGGTCGGCAACAGCGAGCAAAGCGACCACGGGCTCATGTTCAACCTCGAGAAGCGCTACTGAGCACGCCGGCCGCCACCGCCCGCCGCATCGCCGACATGATGCGGGCGGGGTGAGCGGCGGCTCGGCCTGCGATGCACGGTCCCCGCGGCCGGTCGCGCCGGCTGCGACCGGACTGCGGCAAGATGGCGGCATGCCGAGCGCTTCCGACTTCCGCCTGTACCACTCCAATTCGCTGGACGTGCTCGCCGGCCTGATGGCCGCCGAACTGCGCCAGCCGCTGCCGGGACAGTCGCTGCTGGTGCCCGATACGGTGCTGATCCCGCAGGTGGCGATGCGGCGCTGGCTGCAGGCCACGCTGGCCGCCGAGCACGGCATCGCCGCGAACCTGGAGTTCCTGACCCCCGGCGAGTTCGTGGCGCGCGCACTGCAGGCCAACCTGCCCGGCGAGCGCGACGACTTGGATGCCACCGGCCTGCAGTGGCAGTTGTACGCAGCGCTCACCGATGACGAGCTGCTGGCGCTGCCGGCCATGGCCGGGCTGCGCGCCTACTTGTCCGGCGGCGATGCGCTCAAGCCGTGGGCGCTGGCCGGCGAACTGGGCTCGGTGTTCGAGAAGTACCAGGCCTGGCGCCGCGACTGGCTGCTGCGCTGGGAAGCCGGCGCCGAGGAAAACGATCCCCAGGCGATCCTGTGGCGGCGCATCGCCGGCGGCCGCAACCACCGCGCGCGCCGCATCCATGATTACCTGACCCGCTTCGCGCCGCCGGCCGCCGCGCTGCCGCAGGGCCTGCCGCCGCGGCTGTTCGCCTTTGCCACGCTCAATATCTCGCCCGACGTGCTGCGCATGCTCGTGACCCAGGCGCGGGTGGGAACGCTGCACTTCTACCTGCCCACGCCCACCCAATCGTACTGGGGCGATCTGCAGACCCTGGCGGAAAAACTGCGCAGCGGCGCGCCCGATCCGTTCGGTGTCGCGAATGGCGAGAACCGCCTGCTGGAAGCTTGGGGCGCGGCCGGGCGCGACTTCATGGCGGTGCTGGGCAGTTACGAAGTGGTGCATCCCACCGGCGAGATCGCCGCTTATGCGGATCCCGAGCAGGACTTGCGCCAACCGCTGGCCGACGGCGGCCTTGCGGACACGCTGCTGCACCGGATGCAGCGCGACCTGTTCCACCGCCGCGCCTTGCCCTCGGGTGCGCCGCGTGACGGCCTGATGATCGAGGACCCCAGCCTGCAGGTGCATGCCTGCCACACCCGGCTGCGCGAGATGCAGGTGCTGCACGACCGCCTGCGCGCGCTGCTGGAGGACCCGCGCTTCGATCCGCCGCTGCAACCGCGCGAGATCGCGGTGCTGGCACCGGATATCGATCCGTACGTACCGTACCTGCAGGCGGTGTTCGGCGACCGCTCGGCGCAGGGCGAGCACATCCCGTGGGCGCTGGCCGATACCAGTCCGCTGGCCGGCGAACCGCTGGCTGAAGTGTTCGTGCGCCTGCTCGGGCTGCCGGTGTCGCGCTTCGGCCTGCATGAAATCCTCGACCTGCTGTCGAGCCCGCCGATCGCCACGGCTGCCGGCCTGGACGAACCCGCGCTGGAACGCCTGCAGGCTTGGCTGGAAGCAGCCGGCGCGCGTTGGGGCCTGGACGCGGCCCATCGCGCTTCGCACCAGGCGCCGCGCGATGACGCCTACACCTGGACGTTCGCGCTCGACCGCTTGTTGCTCGGCCATGCCAGCGGCAGCGATGGCGACATCGCCGGCGTGGCCGCCTGGCCGGAGCTGGAGGGCAGCGCGCTGTCTGCGCTGGATGCGCTGATCCGCCTGCTGCGCGTGCTGGCGCGCCAGCAGCGGGTGCTGGGCGAGGCGATGACACCGGAGCAGTGGCGCGGGCGCCTGCTCGGCCTGCTCGACGCGATGATCCCGCAGGCACCGAGCGAGGTTTCCGCGCAGCGCGCGCTGGACCGGTTGCGCAAGCTGATCGACGAGTTCGCCAGCGCCGCAGCCAAGGCCGGCTTCGCCGCCGGAGTGCCGGCCGAGGTGGTGCGCGCGCATTTCGCCGCCACCCTGGCCCAAGCCGATACCCGCGCGCCGTTGCTCACCGGCGGCATCAGCTTCGGCCGCATGGTGCCGATGCGCTTGTTGCCGTTCCGGGTGATCTGCCTGCTGGGCATGAACGATGGCGACTTTCCGCGGCGCGATCCGGCCGCCGGCCTGAGCAAGCTCACCGCCGAACTGGGCACCGACCAGCGCCGGCGCGGCGACCGTTCCACCCGCGAGGACGACCGCTTCCTGTTCCTGCAGCTGTTCGCCTCGGCGCAGGAGGTGTTGTACCTGAGCTACCTCGGCGCCGATCCGCGCGATGGCAGCGACCGCGAGCCGTCGGTGCTGGTGGCCGAGCTGATCGACATGGCCGCCGCCTATCACGCCGATCCAGAAGCGATCGCCAGGCAGATGGTGCTGCGGCATCCGCTGCAGCCGTTCGCACCGGCCGCGTTCGGGGGGGCGGGCGCGCCGCGCCAGTACAGCTATCGCCGCGAATGGCATCCGGTGGCCGGTCGCGTCGGCGGAGCGCATCAGGCGCTGGCGCCGTGGTTCGACGCGCCGCTGGCCGCAAACGAAGAAGTGCAGCACGAAGTATCGCTGGACGAACTGCGCCGCTTCCTGACCGACCCGGCCGGGCAGTTCCTGCGCCAGCTCGGCCTGCGCCTGCCGGACGAGGTGGATCTGGCCGAAGACATCGAGCCGCTGGTCGCTGCCGGTGGCGGACTGGAGAAGCAACAGCTGCAACAGGCGGTGCTGCAGGCCGCGCTCGAAGGCAGCGACGACGCCAGCCTCTATACCCGGTTGCGTGCGCGAGCGCTGCTGCCCACCGGACCGGTGGGGCGACGTCACCTGCAACAGCTGCTGGGGCAGATCCGACCGCTGGCCGAGGCGTTCCTGCAATGGCGGGCAAACCACCAGGCCGATTCGCAGCGGCTGCAGGTCGATCTGGGCGGCCCGCTGCTGCACGGACGGCTGCACGATGTGTATCCACACGGTCTGGCGCGGTTGCGCGTGGAGCCGCTGAACGGCACCGCGGCGGTGCGCTTCGGCCTGGACTGGCTGCTGGCCTCGGCCGCCGGCCTTCGGCTGCCACTGGTGCAGTTTGTCGAAGGCGAGGGCGGCATCGTCGCCGTCGAACGCGCGGCACTGCCGGCGCCGCAGGCCAGGGCGGTGCTGCGCGGGCTGCTGCAATTGCGCGGGCAGGGCCTGCGCGAGCCGTTGCCGTATGGCCCGTACAGCGGCTGGGCGTTCTACAGCAGCGAACGCGAGGACAAGGCCCGTGAATCGGCCGAGCAGCGCTGGCGCGGCAGTGACCGCAGCTGGGGCGAAGGCAATGCCGACAGCTACCGGCTGGCGTTGCGCGGGCGCGACCCGTTCGCCGATGACGCCAGCTTCGAACGCTTTGCCGAACTGGCCGCGCAGATCTACGGCGCGGTGTGTGCCGGCGCATTGCCGGGCAACGCTCCGAACATGGAGGGCGGGGCATGAGCCGCGCGCTGGATAACCCCATCGATCCGTACCTGCAGCTGCCGCTGGAAGGCGTGCGCCTGATCGAGGCCAGCGCCGGCACCGGCAAGACCTTCACCCTGGCCACGCTGTTCACCCGGCTGGTGGTCGAGCGCCAGTTGTGCATCGGCCGCATCCTCGCGGTCACCTTCACCGAGGCGGCGACCCAGGAACTGCGCAAGCGCATCCGCCAGCGCCTGCAGCTGGCCGCGCGCCTGCTCGGATCGCTGGAGGACCAGGACGGCGATGCGGAACAACAGCTGACCCGCTGCATCCTGCGCGCGCATGTGCAGCACTCGGGCGAGTCCCTGGCCGCGTTGCAACGGCGCCTGCGGCAGGCCGCCGACGAAGTGGACCTGGCGGCGATCTTCACCATCCACGGCTTCTGCGCGCGGGTGCTGCGCGAGCATGCGCTGGAAAGCGGACAGACCTTCGATGCGCCCGAGCTGCTTGGCAGCGAGCGCGAACTGCATGAGGTAATCGCCGCCGACCTGTGGCGCGTATACGCCGCCCGGGACGCTTCGCTGGATGCATTGACCCGGCTGTGGCGCGACCCCGATGCGCTGGCCGGTGACCTGCCGGCGTTGCTGGCTCCGCAGCCGTTGCTGCCTGAACCAGGCGAGGCAGTGGATGACCCGGGCGCGCAGGTGGAGGCCGCCGCGCAGCAGCTGGCGGCGATGTTCATCGCCCATGGCGAGGACTACTTCACCCGGCTCCTGGCCGCGATCGATGGCGGCATGCTCAACAAGTCGTCCTACAGGCCGGAGTGGCTGTTGCCGCTGCAGCAGGCGCTGGCGCGCTGGTCGCGCGCGCCGGATCATCGCATCGCACTGGACGGGCGCATCGCGCGCCTGACCCTGCAGGCGCTAGGCGAAAAGACCAACAGGAAGTTCGCCGGGCAGACGCCGCTGTCGCCGTTGCAACCTGCAATCGCCGACTTCATGCAGGCCTTGGAGCGCGATCGCCTGTGGCAACTGCAGCAAGCGGCGACGCTGCTGCACGCCCTGCGCACCGATGCCCGGCAACGGCTGCTGCAACTCAAGCGCGACCGCCGGGTGCAGAGCTATGACGACCTGATCAATGGCGTCGCCGATGCGCTCGAGGGACCGCACGCCGATAAACTGGTTCAGCTGTTGCGCGCGCAGTACGCGATCGCGCTGGTGGACGAATTCCAGGACACCGACGACCGCCAGTGGGCGATCTTCCAGCGTGTGTTCGGCGATCGCGACGGCAGCGGCGACACCGCCCCGGCGCTGTTTCTGATCGGGGATCCGAAACAGGCCATCTACGGCTTCCGCGGTGGCGACGTGAACACCTATCTGCGCGCCGCCACCGACGCCGAGCGCGCGCCGGAACTGGATCGCAACTTCCGTTCGCGACCGACGCTGTTGAACGCGATCGCCCAGCTCTATGGCAACGCCGATGCCATCACCGGCGGCAATGCCTTCGTGCAGCCAGGCATTTCGTTCTACCGCGTGCTGCCCGGCACCACCCGCAGCGATGCCGACTACCAGCTCGACGGCAGTCCCGCGCCGGCCCTGCGCGTGCAGCTGCTGCCGGGCAACGACGATGGCAAAGCGTTCAATGCCGAAGCGTCGCGGCGGGTTGCCACCGACGCCTGCGTGGCCGAGATCCATACGCTGCTGAGCGCCGCGCAGCAGGGCCACGCCGCGATCGATGGCGCACCGGTACAGCCGGGCGATATCGCGGTGCTGGTGCGCAAACACAGTGAAGCCACGCGTATCCAGCAGGCATTGGCGCGGGTCGGCATTCCGGCGGTGGCCGCCGGCAAGCAGAGCCTGTTCGCCAGCCAGGAGGCGCATGACCTGCGGGTGCTGTTGCAGGCGCTGCTGCAGCCGGGCGACGAGGGTCGCCTGCGCGCCGCCCTGAGCACCGTGCTGCTGGGCGAGGACGCCAGCGCCATCGCCGCGCTGGAAGCCGATGGCGAGGGCCAGCGCGAACACCAGCTGCGCCTGCTGCAATGGCGCGAGCGCTGGCTCAAGGCCGGTCCGCTGGCGCTGGTGTCGGACCTGTGCGCGCGCCATGGCGAGCGCCTGCTGGCCCTGCTCGATGGCGAGCGCCGGCTGACCAACTACCTGCAGCTGGGCGAACTGCTGCAGCAGGCCGATGCCCGCGCGCTGGGCCTGCATGGCGTGGTCGACTGGCTGGGCCAGCACATCGCCGGCGCCGATCCCAACGACGAAGCCCAGCTGCTGCGGCTGGAGTCCGATGCGCGGCGGGTGCAGATCGTCACCCTGCACAAATCCAAGGGGCTGGAGTACCCGCTGGTGTTCCTGCCGTTCGTCGGCATCGGCAGCAAGCCGGCCACCCCGGACCGGCGCTGCGTGGTGCACGACGGCGACCGGCGCGTGCTGCACTGGAAGCTGGACAAGGAGGAGCCGCGCTGGACCGCCGCGTTGCAGGCGCACGCGCGCGAGGAAGCGGCCGAGGATGCGCGCCTGCTGTATGTCGGCCTCACCCGCGCCAGGCACGCGCTGTGGATGGTCAGCGGACCGTTCTACAACGCCGCCGGCACCCATCTGGGCAGGATGCTGTCGGACCTGCCCGCGTTGCAGGCCGCCGGTCTGGTCGAGGTGGTGCAGGGCGCAGCGCCTTCGCGTTTGCCGATGCTGAAGCTGGACGCCGACGGCGTGGTGGCGCCGGCCCGACGCGTCACCCGCGCGCTGCCGCACGACTGGTGGGTCTACAGCTTCACCCAGCTGGCGCATGCCGATGCGGGCAGCGATAGCGCCGCCGCCAGCACCGAGGCGACCGCCGGGGCCGGCGACGAACCCGTGGACAGCGCGGAGGGGGTCGAGGAACCGGCCGCGACGGCCGAAGCGGCGCCGTGGGACCCGCGTTATTCCGGCAGCCGTTTCGGCAACGTGCTGCATGACGCGCTGGAGCACACCGACTTTTCCGCGTGGCGGCATTGGCGCGCCGCAGAGCCGGCGCCGGCCGGTTGCGAAGCCGGCCTGCGCGCCGCGTTGCGGGCCGAAGGCTATGTCGATGACGATCTCGAAGACGGCGTGGCCCTGCTCACCGCCCTGGTCGGTCAGACGCTCACCGCCGGCCTGCCCGAGGGCGGTTGCCTGGCCGACCTGGACCCGTTCGAGCGCCGCGCGGAAATCGAATTCCACTTCGCGATGCAGCCGACCTCGGTGCCGGCCTTGCTGCAGCTGCTGCATGCGCACGGCGTTTCCAGCGCGCGCAATGGCTTCGGCCTGCGCCGCCAGCTGGAAGGACTGATGACCGGCAAGATCGATCTGACCTACACCCGCGAGGGCCGCTGGTACGTGCTCGACTACAAATCCAACCGCCTGCCGGACTACAGCGCCGCGCGCCTGGACGCGGCCATGGGCCACAGCGAATACGACCTGCAGGCGCTGATCTACACCGTGGCCCTGCATCGCTGGCTGCGCTTCCGGCTCGGCGCGGGCTATGACTACGCGCGCGACTTCGGCGGCATCCGCTACCTGTTCTGTCGCGGCCTGCGTGCGGGCGATCCGGCCGCGCCGGGCGTGCATGCCCATTGCTACCCGCCGCAACTGGTGGACGGGCTGGACCGCCTGTTCGCCGGTGGCGATGCCGGGTATGCCGAACTGCTGCAGCGGCTGGGAGGGCAGGCATGAGCCTGCTCGATACGCTGCATGCCGCTGGCGCCCTGCGCGCGGTCGATCACGCGCTGGCGCAGACCCTGCGGCGGTTGGATCCGACCACGCCCGATGCGGTGCTGACCGGCGCCGCGCTGGCGTCGCTGGCGGTGACCCACGGCCATGCCGGTTTCGACCCGACCCGGCCACAGCGACTGCTGGACCTGGCGCAGCCGCTGCCGTGGCCGGCGCCGGGCGAGTGGATCGCCGCGCTGCGGGCCAGCCGCTACGTCAGCTGTCCGGAGGAGGGTCTTGAGGTGGCCGCCACCGACGCGCCGCTGGTCTACGAACACGGGCTGCTCTACCTGCGCCGTTACCGCGAATACGAACGCCAGCTGGCCGCGGGCCTGCGCCGGATTGCCGAGGCCACGCCTGCCGCGGCCGATCCGGCCACGTTGGCACCGCTGTTCCATGCGCTGTTTCCGCGGGCGCGCGACGGCGATGACCGCCAGGCACGCGCAGCCGCCGTGGCCCTGCGCCATCCCTTGATGCTGGTCACCGGCGGCCCCGGCACCGGCAAGACCACCACCATCACCCGCCTGCTGGTGCTGCTGGCCGCGCAGGCCCGCGCGCTCGGGCAGCCGCCACCGCGCATCGCCCTGGCCGCGCCCACCGGCCGCGCCGCCGAACGCATGGCCGAAAGCCTGCGCCGCGCCGTGGCCGCGATTGCGCCACTGGAAGCGGTGGACAAGGCGCTGCTCGAAGCGCTGCCGGCAAGTGCCAGCACCGTGCACCGGCTGCTGGGCACCATTCCCGACAGCACCCGCTTCCGCCATCACGCCGACAACCCGTTGCCGTTCGACCTGGTCGTGGTCGACGAGGCCTCGATGGTCGACCTGCCATTGATGGCCAAGCTGGTCGATGCCGTGGGCGCCGGCGCGCGCCTGCTGCTGCTGGGCGATGCCGACCAGCTGCCGTCGGTGGAAGCCGGCGACGTGCTGGCCGCGATCCTCGCTGCGGCCGGCGCGGGCGACAGCGTGTCTGCCGACGACGCGCAGGCGTTGGCACCGCTGCTGGGCGATCTGCCTGCGGATGCGGTCGCCGAAGCCTCGCCCGCGCCGGGTCGTCGCGTACATCTGCGCCGTGGCTACCGCCAGGTGCAAGGATTCGCACTGGCACCGCTGGCCGACGCGGTGCGCAGCGGCGACGCGGCGCATGCGTTGCAGCTGCTGCGCGGCGGCACCCTCGAGGGCGTGGATTTTTCAGAGGACGTGTTCGATCCGCTCGACCGCCCGGCGCGCGACCGCCTGCTCGGCCACTTCCGCGCCTTGGCCTGCGCCGACAGTCCGGCGGCCGCACTGGCACTGGCCGGACGCTTCCGCCTGCTGACCGCGCTGCGCGAAGGTCCGCAGGGCGCGCGCGGACTCAACGCACGCATCGAGGAACTGCTGGGGGGCGGCAAACGCGGCGCGCCCGGTTACTTCCACGGCCGCCTGCTGCTGGTCACCGAGAACAGCTATCGCCACCGCCTGTTCAATGGTGATGTCGGCGTCTGCCTGCGAAGCGAAGGCGGGCGCGACGGCCACGGCCCGGTCCTGGCCTGGTTCCCGGGCGATGAAGCCGGAGAAGTGCGCGCCTTCCATCCGGCGGCATTGCCCGCGCACGAAAGCGCCTTCGCCATGACCGTGCACAAGGCGCAGGGTTCGGAGTTCGAACAGGTGTGGCTGCAGCTGCCGCGCCACGACAGCCGGGTAGTGTCGCGCGAACTGCTCTACACCGGCCTGACCCGCGCCAGGAGCGGGCTGGACCTGGCCGGCAGTGCCGAGGTCATCAACGCCGCACTGGCACGGCACGCGGCGCGGATTTCTGGATTGGGGTGGCGGTTGGGTGGCGAGCGCGAGGAGCGGCCATCCGAATGGACTGGGGCTGAGTCGGCAAGCGAGCCGCAGCAAGGTGGGTTGTTCTGAGAGAGGAAGACCGGTGCAGGAAGTGGTACCTGACCCCGTTTATCGGCCCCGCTCATCGCAGGCAGTTCATCGGCATCACCCGCGCGCGCCGCGCACTGCATCTGGCCGGCAGCGAAGGGGTGATCGGCGACGCGCTGGCGCGGCATGCGGGCCGCCGGCCGGGGCCGGGCCGGAGGCTGGGACAGGAAAGCGCCGTAGTGGATCTGGACAGGGCAGGCAAGGTGATGAAGCGATACCGGGCGGGGGATGATTCCGGGGTGGCGGCCTATGAATGCGGGCCGGGCTGGATCATCGTGCGCTTCCACCACGGCGGCACCTACCGCTATGACGACCGCCATCCCGGGGCGCCGGCGGTGCTGGAAATGCAGCGCCTGGCCGATGCGGGAGCAGGCCTCAACACCTTCATCAACCAGCACGTGCGCGACGACTACGCCGCAAGGCTGGGGTAATTACGGTCGCGCCGCGCAGCGAACGCGCGCCACCACGAAAAAACCCGGCCCTGCGGGTGCAGGACCGGGCCGGCCAGGCCAGGCAGGAGCCTGGGCCGTAATCAGCGATGGGTCGGGACGTGCGCGTGGCTGCCGCTGGTTCCGCGCAGCAGCCCGATGAGCTGCCAGACGGCGGACAGGCCGACCAGCACGTAGACCACGCGGGCGAGCGCGGCCTGCTGGCCGCCGAACAGGGTGGCCACCAGGTCGAACTGGGCCGCGCCGACCAGGCCCCAGTTGAGGCCACCGACGATCACCAGGACCAGGGTGAGGAGGTTGAGTGCTTTCATGCTGTGACTCCAATCGAGGGCGAGGGAAGTAGGGCTCAGTTGCCCGGCATCAGGACCTTGTCGATCACGTGGATGACGCCGTTGCTGGCTGCGATGTCGGCCTTCACCACCTTGGCGCCATCGATCATCACCGCGCCACCGCTGGCGCGGATGTCCACTGAGTCGCCCTGCACGGTGGCGACCTTGTCCAGGCCCACCACCTTGGCCGCCGGATTCCGGCCCGGGACCACGTGGTAGGTGAGGATCGACACCAGCTTGGCCTTGTTGGCCGGCTTGAGCAGGTCCTCGACGGTGCCGGCCGGCAGCGCGGCGAAGGCGGCGTCGGTCGGCGCGAACACGGTGAACGGGCCCTTGCCCTTGAGCGTGTCGACCAGTCCGGCGGCCTTCAGCGCTGCGGCCAGGGTATTGAACTGGCCGGCGGCCACGGCGGTATCGACAATGTCGGCCTGGGCGCGCGGTGCCGCGGCAGCGGAAGCGGCCGGTTGCCCGGCGAAGGCCAGCGGGCTGGCCAGGCCCAGGGCCAGGGCGGCGGCCAGGGTGCGCAGCGAAACAGTACGGGAAACGGTGGTACGGGTCATGGCGGTGGTCCGTTGGGGATGGGCGCTCAGTCTTGGCGGTACCGCGTTAGTGGCCTGTACAATCAAGACCTGTACATTTGTTGTACATTGCGCTCCATGTATCCAGTCAAGGCCGCCGCCGAGCTCAGTGGATTGACCCCCGAGACGCTGCGTGCCTGGGAGCGCCGGCATGCGGCGGTGGTGCCGCATCGCGACGAAAAGGGTCGACGCCTGTACGACGCCGCGATGGTCGAGCGGCTGGCGCGCCTGCACCGGCTGACCGATCGGGGCCATCCCATCCGCGACCTGGCAGGCCTGCAGGATCCGGACCTGGAACGGATGCTCTCCGACAGTCGACAGGCCGCATATGGCGAGGTCGAGGTCGTCCCCGGGCGGATGCTCGACGCCATCGCCGATTACCGCGTCGACCTGTTCGACCGCGAGCTGGCCGTGGCCATCGCTACCCTGCCGATGTCGGTCCTGCTGACCCGCGTGGTCACGCCCCTGCTTCGCGAGATCGGTGTGCGCTGGGCGGACGGACGCCTGGCCATCGCCCAGGAGCGGCTGGTCAGCAGCCTGCTGCGGGCGCGGCTGCTGTCGGTGCTCAACCAGCATCCACGCGAGCGCCCGCCGCGGATCCTGTTCGCCACCTTGCCGGGTGAACCGCACGAACTGGGGTTGCTGGCCGCCGCCCTGCATGCGCACGAGGCCGGCGCCCCGGTGCTGTACCTGGGCACCGACCTGCCGGCGCTCGAGCTGGCCCGGGTCGCCGGGCGGCTGCAGGTGGCGGCGGTGGCGATCAGCTCGACCGATCCGGGCCAGGCACCGGCTGCGCTGGCCGAGTTGCGCAGCCTGGACCAGGCGCTGGCCCAGCAGGTGCCGGTCTGGATCGGCGGCGCCAACGCACGCTACCTGGCCGAAGCGCTGCGCATCGAACGGATCCAGGCGGTGACCGATCCGGAGGTCCTGGCCCGCAAGATCCAGCGCCTGCCGTTGCGCTCGGGCAGCGCGCGCTAGCAGGTCGTGCGCCGTGGCGAAGCGGCCGCATCGCCGCGCCCTCGAATAGCCGCGGTCCTGCGCGCAGCGCGTACTGCCGAGGCGTGCGCGCAGGACGCGGCGTGGCCCACAGCCCTGTTCACCGCAGCCGGCCGGCCCGGCAGCGGAGGCGGTACCATGCGCATCCCCTGAAGCAGGAGTGCGGCCATGGCCGATCCCGACCGGAAACGCAATGGCATCGACCGCGACCAGGCCGAGGCGGCCGTGCGCACGCTGCTGGCCTGGGCTGGCGAAGACCCCGCCCGCGAAGGCCTGCTCGACACCCCCAGGCGGGTGGTCGATGCCTATGGCGACTGGTTCAGCGGCTACCAGGACGACCCGCGCGAGTACATGGCGCGGACCTTCAAGGAAGTGGCCGGCTACGACGAGCTGATCGTGCTGCGCGACATCGAGTACGAAAGCCACTGCGAGCACCACATGGCGCCGATCATCGGCAA
>SEHC01000012.1 GCA_004173415.1 Lysobacteraceae bacterium | reverse complement strand
AGAACAAGGTCGCTTTCGCCCGCCAGGCCTACAACGACTCGGTCATGGCCTACAACAACAAGCGCGAGGTATTTCCCTCCAGCCTGGTTGCCGGCATGTTCAATTTCGCCATCGCCGCGGTGCTGGATATCCCCGCGGACAAGGCCGAGGTGCGCGACGCGCCCAAGGTGAAGTTCTGATCCCTGCGGAGGCACGATGAATACCGGGTGCCGTACCCTGCGGCACCGGCGCTGCGGCTGGGGAGCGGCCGATGAATTTCCTTGAACACCAGGCCAGGGCGCGCAGCGGCTCCTTCCGCCTGGTCGTGCTGTTCGCGCTGGCGGTTGCGGGCATCGTGCTGGCGGTGGACCTGGCGGTGCTGTTGCTGCTGGGCACGCAGTTGCAGGGACGCGGCGCCATCGCCGTGCTGCTGCTGGCCAGCACGCTGGCGACGCTGATGGTGATCGGGCTCGGCTCCATGTACTGGCTGGCTTCGCTCCGCGAAGGCGGCGAGGCGGTGGCCTTGCAACTGGGCGCCACGGCGGTGGCCGAGGACACCACCGACCGGCAACTGCGCCGGCTGCGCAACGTGGTCGAGGAGATCGCGATCGCCTCCGGCGTGCCGGTGCCGAAACTCTACGTGATGGAACACGAGCCCGGCATCAATGCCTTCGCGGCCGGCTACTCGACGTCGGACGCAGCGGTGGCGGTCACCCGCGGTGCCCTGGAACGGCTCAACCGCGACGAGTTGCAGGGCGTGGTCGCGCACGAGTTCAGCCACATCCTCAACGGCGACATGCGCCTCAACATCCGCCTGATGGGCGCGCTGTTCGGCATCATGATGCTGGGCATCATCGGCCAGCGCGTGCTCTTCCACGGCAGGGGCGGGCGTGGCAGGGAAGGCAACGCGGTGCTGGTCATCGCCCTCGTGGCCCTGGTGGTCGGTTCCATCGGCGCGTTCTTCGGGCGCATGATCAAGGCCGGGATCAGTCGCCAGCGCGAGCTGCTGGCCGATGCCTCGGCGGTGCAGTTCACCCGCCAGGCCGCAGGTCTGGCCGGCGCGCTGAAGAAGATCGGCGGGCTGCACGAAGGTTCGCAGCTGACCGACAAGGGCAAGGCCGAGGAAGTCAGCCACATGCTGTTCGGCGAAGGCCTGGCGATGTCGGCGATGTTCGCCACCCATCCGCCGCTGATCGATCGGATCCGCTTGCTCGAGCCTTCGTTCAACGCAGGGCAGTTGCAGCAACTCTCGGCGCGCTGGCTGGCCAGCCCGCCCAATGGCCTGCAGGAAGACCTGGCCAGCGGCATGGCCGCCGCCGCACGGCCCCAGCTGCCGCCGGAAACGCACCGGATCAGCCTCACTCCGCCCATGGTCTCGGCGCAGGTCGGCCTGCCGGGCGAAGACGACTATCGCCGCGCCGGCAGCATCGTCGAGTCCATGCCCGACCATCTGCGGGTTCTGGCGGCCGGCCGCGACAGCGTGATGCCCTTGCTGGCGGGCCTGCTGGCCGATGCCGATCCGGCCATCGCCGCGCGCCAGCGCATCGAGGTCGCGGCGCGCCTGGGGGAACCGCTGGCTGCGCGCGCCTGGGAATTGCACGACCAGCAACATCCGGATTCCGCGCGGCGCGCCTACCTGGCCGGCCTGCAGCGCGTGCTGCCCCGCGACCACCTGCCGTATGCACCGCCGGCCAGCGGGGTGATGGCGCTGGACGGGGCATGGGACGCCTTGGACCTGCTGGACCCTTTGTCCAAGCAGGTGATGGTCGAAGCCATCACCGCCACGATCAGCCACGATGGACGGGTCAGCGTGGCCGAGTCGGAACTGTTGCGGACCCTCTGCGGCGTCCTGCACTGCCCGCTGCCGGCGATGCTGGAGCGGGCATGAGCCAGGGCCGCGGAATCCTCCTGGCGCTGGCCTGGATCACCGCTCCGGCCGCGGCGACCACGTGGGCCGAGACCTCCATCGTCGACCCCGTCGACGGCGCGCCATGCAACGTGGCGACGCCGGCCAGCATGGGTTCCTACGTCTACGAATGGCCGGAGAAGTACGACCAGGTGTTCTTTCCGGTAACCGCAGAACCGGGTATCTGGGCTTGCGCCTCCGGGTTCGCCAGCGTGATCGGCGACGCTGCCCTGTCGCCCGCGGAGCGCGAGCGCGCCATCGGCTACCTGGCCGCGTTGTCCGCGCCGGAACGCCAGGCACGTGACATCGACTCGCGGCTGCGCCGCGCCGCGGCGCTGTACCTGCTGCGCGATCTGGACACGGAGCGGCGCGCGCTGATCCACCGCATCCTGGCCTACGACTTCGAGAACCTCGCGAACCAGCCGGGCCTGGCCAGGGACCACCGGCAGGCCGCGCTGAGGATCATGCTCGACCGCTTGGCCGTGGGCGACCTGCCCGCTGGCAGGCACATGGAATACCTGTTCGTGTCGGCGGCCTACCTGCGCGAGCAGGGCGACCTCCAGCGCTCGGACCGGCTGCTGGCGCAGCTGCAGCTGCAGCTGCAACGTGAGAACGCCGCGGACGGCGGGCAGGCCGGCTACGCCGCCTACCTGGCTGGACTGGTCCCGCAGCTGCTGCGCATCGCGCCCGGCGGCCGGCTGGCGCCCGACGCCGACTAGGCGCGCAGGGTTTCCCTGTCGCGGATCAGGTCGGCGGCCCTTTCGGCGATCATTATCGTCGGCGCGTTGGTGTTGCCTCCGATCAGGGTCGGCATCACCGAGGCATCGACCACGCGCAGGCCGGCCACGCCATTGACCCGCAACTGGCTGTCCACCACCGCCCCCTCGTCGCTGCCCATCCGGCAGGTGCCGACCGGGTGGTACACGGTCTCGGCCTTGGCCCGGATGAACTCGATCAGTTCGCGCTCGGACAGGTCGTTCCGCACCGGATGGATCGGCGCGCCGCGATAGGGGTCGAAGGCCTTCTGGGCGAAGATGTCGCGCGAAAGCTTGGCGCATTCGACCATCATCTTCAGGTCGAAGCCTTCTTCGTCGCCAAGGTAGTTGGCCTGGATCCGCGCGTCGGCGCGCGGATCGGCGCTGGCCAGGCTGATCCGGCCGCGGCTGCGCGGGCGCAGGAAACAGGCATGCAGCGTGTAGCCGTCGCCGGCCAGGCGGTTGCGGCCGTGGTCGTCGAGCATGGCCGGGACGAAGTGCAGCTGGATGTCGGCGCGTTCGTCGGGAGCCAGTGGCGAACGCAGGAAGCCGCCGGCTTCGGCGATGTTGCTGCTGCCCGGGCCGCGATGGCCGCGCAGGAAATAGTCGAACGCGGTGCGGATCTCGCTGGCCCGGTCGTAGGTGATGCGCTGGGTCGAGTGCTGCAGGGTGCACACGTCGAGGTGGTCCTGCAGGTTGCCGCCGACCGACGGCGAATCCATGACCACGCCGATCCCATGCTGGCGCAGGTGGTCGGCCGGGCCGATGCCCGAAAGCATCAGCAACTGCGGTGAATTGACCGCGCCGCCACTCAGCAGCACTTCGCGCGCTGCGCCTGCATGCACCTGCTGGCCCTTGTGGGAATAGTCCACGCCGTTGGCGCGGCCGTCCTGGACGACGATGCGGCGGACCAGCGCGCCGGTCACCACGTCCAGGTTGGGGCGCGATGCCGCCGGCCGCAGGTAGGCGACGGCCGCCGAACAGCGGGCGCCGTCCTTCTGGGTGACCTGGTACATGCCCACGCCGGCTTGCCGCGGGCCGTTGAAGTCGTCGTTGCGGGCGAACCCCGCCTGCGCGCCTGCCTCGATGAAGGCGGAGGACAGTGGATTGGTGTAGCGCAGGTCGGAGACGTACAGCGGACCGTCGCCACCGTGCAGCGGGTCGGCGCCACGCGAGTTGTGTTCGGAACGCTTGAAGTAGGGCAGGGCTCCGTTCCAGTCCCAACCCAGCGCGCCGTTCGCCGCCCAGTCGTCGTAGTCGCCGGCTACGCCGCGGATGTAGCACATCGCATTGATCGAGCTGGAACCTCCCAGCACCTTGCCGCGCGGCCACCACAGGCGGCGTCCGCCCAGGTGCGGCTCGGGCGCGGTGTCGTAGCTCCAGTTCACGCCTTTCTGCCCGACCAGCTTGGCCAGCCCGGCGGGCATGTGGATGAAGGGATGCCAGTCGCGGGGACCGGCTTCCAGCAGCAGCACCTTGATCGCGGGGTCTTCGGACAGTCGGTTGGCCAGCACGCAACCGGCCGAGCCGGCGCCAATGATGATGTAGTCGTACACGCGCAAGCCTGTGGCAGGAATACGGCGAAGCTAGCCGCCGGGGCTAGAGCAAATGCTCTGCGCGCGATCGCGCCGGCCAAGGAACTGAAAGCTGGTGCGCAAGGCGGGCAAAAGCGCTGGAGATGTTGCAGTGCATCGGATACCTTGCGCGCTGGTGGCCTGCGAGTCCGGCATCGATGCCCGCATTGCGAAATCAGAACAGGGCCGTCCCGCGGTGAGCCAGGCATCGTCCCGCGTGGGCGCAATCACCCGTTTCCGCAACGCGCTCGGCGACTCGCCGCCGCTGGCCTGGGCCTTTCTCTATTTCTTCTGCCTGCTCAGCGGCTATTACGTGCTGCGCCCGGTGCGCGAGGCAATGGCCGCCTCCAGCGACATCGAGGCGGTGTTCCCGCCGGCGATGGTCGGCTTTTTCCTCGATCGCGGGGTGGCCCTGAACGAGTTCACCCTGCAGGTGATCTTCACCCTGGTGTTCGTGATCATGTTGCTGCTGCAGCCGGTCTACGGCTGGCTGGTCAGCCGCTTCCCGCGGCGCGTGTTCCTGCCGGTGATCTACCTGTTCTTCATCGCCACGCTGCTGTTGTTCTACTTCATGTTCGACAGCGGCATCGCCGGGCGCGGCCTGGCCTTCATCCTCTGGATCACGGTCTTCAACCTGTTCGCCGTGGCCGTGTTCTGGAGCTTCATGGCCGACATCTTCAGCAACGTGGAAGCGCGCAACTACTATGGCTACATCGGCGCGGCCGGCACCATCGGCGCCTTCGTCGGTCCGGCGCTGACCAAGACCCTGGTCGAACGGGTCGGCATCGCCAACATGATGCTGGTCTCGGTCGCGCTGTTCTCGGTGTGCGTGCTGTGCATCCTCAAGCTGCGCAAGTGGGCGGTATTGCGCGAGGCCCAGCGCCAGCAGGCCAGCGGCGAGATCCCGATGGGCGGCAGCGTCTGGGCCGGGCTGAAGCTGATCGCGCGCGAGCCGCTGCTGCGCTGGCTGGCCTTGATGGTGGTGCTGGGGGTGGGCGTGGGCACGCTGCTCTACAACGAACAGAACGCCATCGCCCGCAGCCTGTTCGCCACTTCCGAGGCGCGCGCCAACTACTTCGCCAGCATCGACCTGGCGGTCAATTCGCTGACCCTGGTGGTGCAGCTGCTGGTGACCCGAGGCCTGCTGTCGCGCTTCGGCATCGCCCCGGCGCTGCTGATCCCCGGCGCGGCGATCATCCTCGGCTTCTCGATCCTGGCGGCCTCGCCGCTGCCGTTGATGATCGCCATCGTCCAGGTGGTCACCCGCGCCAGCGAGTTCTCGTTGGCCAAGCCGGCGCGGGAAACGATCTATACCCGGGTCGACCGGCAATGGCGCTACAAGGCCGGGGCGGCCATCGACACGGTGATCTACCGCGGCGGCGACCTGGCCTTCGTCTGGGCGCACAAGCTGCTGTCGGCCTTCGGCTCCAACGTGGTTTTCGGTGCCGGCCTGCTGGTGGCCTCGGCCATGACCTTCAGCGCCTGGCGGCTGCTGCGCCAAGCGGGACGGCTGCCGGCCGAACGTAAAGCCTGACCCCGGACGGGTAATGCACGGCGGTGCCGGTCGCGGGCGTATCCGGTTTCCTGGCCGGCGGCCTGTGGTATCGGCCGGCGTTGTTCGGCAAGGCCCGGGTACGCGAGAACGGCGGGGCGGTGCCGGGGAAGTGCACCCGCAAGCCAAAAAGACCCGGTCGCGATCCGCAAAGCCTTGCACGCAAGCCTGCCGAGCGTTGCGCGCAAGCCCAAAAGCCTTGCAGGCAAGGCAGCAGAGCCTTGCGTCCGACACTCCGATCCTTGCGCGCAAGCCATCAAGGCCTTGCCCGAAACACTCCGAGCCTTGCGGCGCAACCCGGATTGCCTTGCGCGTAAGCCAGCAGAGCCTTGCGCGCGAGCCGGAAAGCCTTGCACGCAAGGCGCCGGAGCCTTGCGCGCGGCCCTCGGGACCTCACGCGCAAGTCAAGAAGCCTTGCGGCTGAATATCCCAAGCTCCGCGCCAGGCCTTGTAGGGCCGAGCTTGCTCGGCTGCGCTTCGCGACCCACCCCGCTGCGTCGTCAATCGGATGCGATATCAGCAGGAGCGCAGGTCCCGGGGGACAGCAGCAGCCGGGCAACTCCGGCCCTAGGGTGCGGCCCGCCAGGCAGGCCTGCGGCCGATGCGACCGGCGGCGCTTGGGTATGCTGGTCGCCAACTTGCCCTGGCGGACCCTCCGATGCCGATCCTTAGCCACGTCCTCCTCGCCCAGGTCCTGGTGGTACTGGTCGCCCTGCTGCATGTCTACTTCCTGGTCCTGGAAATGTTCCTCTGGACCCGGCCGCTGGGCCTGAAGACCTTTCGCAATTCACCCGAGAAGGCCGAGACCACCCGCGTGCTGGCCGCCAACCAGGGCGTGTACAACGGTTTCCTCGCCGCGGGCCTGCTGTACTACCTGTACCTGGGGCAGTGGCAGGTGGTGATGTTCTTCCTGCACTGCGTGCTGGTTGCCGCCCTGTACGGCGCCTGGAGCGTCAGCAAGCGCATCTTCTTCGTGCAGGGCCTGCCGGCCATCGCCGCCATCGCCACCATCTGGCTGGGCCGATTGTAGGAGCGGTAGGAGCGGTGGAACGGTAGGAAGGTAGGCGCGACGCAAGTCGCGAAGCGCCTAACCGCTGGCCTGTCCCCAGCTTCGCGACTCGCGTCGCTCCTGCAGCCAGTCAGCCGCGCGCAGGCCTGGGCGAAACCCACATCGAGATGCGCGCCTTGAACACCGGCTCGCCCCGCGGATTGCTCACCACCACGTTGACCGGCAGCTCATAGCCCTCCTTCGCGTCGTGCGGCGCGAATTCGGGGGTGGCGACGCCGCGCTGGGTGCCCACGGCCTTCTTCAGGTATTCCACCTGCATGCCCTTGGGGATCCAGCGCATCGAGGCGGGAATGCTGGCATCGGTCACCAGCCCGCCGGTGAATTCGGCCAGGTTGCACAGGGCGATGGCGTGCACGGTGCCCAGGTGGTTGGTGACGCCGCGGCGGTGGGCGATGGTGGCCTCGGCGCGACCGGGTTCAAGCACCGTCATGCGCGGCTTGATGCTGCCGAAGTAGGGCGCCTTGAAACAGACCGCGCGCGAGAACAGCCAGTGGCCGAAGGGCAGGCGGGCGAACTTCTCGTAAAGCTGCAGTACGGAGGCGGACATGCGGTTCTCCAATGGAAAACGGCGGGCCGAAGCCCGCCGTCCGGTCGTCCAGTCAGTCAGGCATCATGCCGCTTCGCGCGACTGCCCTTCCTGCGGACGCTGCTGGTCGTAGTAGGCCGCCGAACGCAGTTCGTGCACGTCGAAATCATCCACGGTGATGGTTTCCAGGGTGATCTCGCGCAGCTCTTCCAACTGCCTGCGCTCCTCGGCGGTGATCCAGTTCTCGCGCACGCCCTCATCCAGTTGCGAGGCGAAATCCAGGGCCTGGATGTCGCTGCTCTTCAGCGCCTTGATGAATTTGCGCTCGACCGGCTCGGCCAGGATGGCCTTGGCCAGGTAGCTGTTGATGCGGCCGCCGGGGTTGTTGGCGCACGGGGTCAGGAACACGCCCTCGGCCAGGCGGTCGCGGGCCTCGTTCGGGGTCATCAGCAGGGCGGCGACGCGGTGGCCCAGGCGATCGCTCGGCGCTTCGGCGCGGCGGCCCCACGGGAACACCAGCGCCCACAGCAGCCAGCCCACCGGGCGGATCGGGAAGTTGCGCAGGGCGCCCGACAGGGCCAGTTCGATCTTGTGCACGCTGTCGTGGAAGGCCCAGGCCAGCAGTGGCTGGTCGGCCACCGGCGCGCCTTCGTCGTGGTAGCGCTTCAGCATCGCGCTGGTCATGTACACGTGGCTGAGCACGTCGCCGAGGCGGCCCGACAGCGATTCCTTGAACTTGAGCTTGCCGCCCAGCAGCAGCATGGACACGTCGGCCATCAGGGCCAGGTTGGCCGAATAGCGGTCGAGCTTGCGGAAGTAGCGACGGGTATACGCGTCGCCCGGGGCCGCGCCGATCTTCGCGCCGGTCAGGCCGAACCAGAACGAGCGCACCGCGTTGGAAATGGCGAAGCCCATGTGCCCGAACAGGTTGCGGTCGAAGTCTTCCAGGCCGGCCTTGTGGTCGGGGTTGCCCGCGGCCTTCATTTCCTTCATCACCCACGGATGGCACAGGATCGCGCCCTGGCCGAAGATCAGCAGGCTGCGGGTCATGATGTTGGCGCCTTCCACGGTGATCGCGATGGGCGCGGCCTGGTAGGCGCGGCCGGCGAAGTTGCGCGGCCCCAGGATGATGCCCTTGCCGCCGATCACGTCCATCACGTCGCGCGAGACTTCGCGGCCCATCTCGGTGCAGTGGTACTTGGCGATGGCCGACGGCACCGAAGGCACGTCGCCACGGTCGACCGCCGCGGCGGTGGCCTGCGACAGCGCGCTGATCATGTAGGCCTTGCCGCCGATCCGGGCCAGCGCTTCTTCCACGCCTTCGAAGCGGCCGACCGACAGGCCGAACTGCTTGCGGATGCGCGCGTAGGCGCCGGTGATCACGGCGCCGGCCTTGGCCCCGCCGCTGCCGGTGGAGGGCAGGGTGATGGAGCGGCCGACGGCCAGGCATTCGTTGAGCATGTTCCAGCCCAGGCCGGCCTTCTCCACGCCACCGATCAGCTGGCTGAGCGGGATGAAGACTTCCTTGCCGTGGATCGGGCCGTTCTGGAACGGCGAATTGAGCGGGAAGTGGCGGCGGCCGATTTCCACGCCATCGGTATCGCGCGGCAGCAGGGCCAGGGTGATGCCGATGTCGCGGGTGTCGCCGATCAGCCCGTCAGGGTCGTACATGCGGAAGGCCAGGCCGATCAGCGTGGCCACCGGGGCCAGGGTGATGTAGCGCTTGTCGAAGGTCAGCTTGATGCCGAGCACGTTGGCGCCGTTCCACTCGCCCTTGCAGACGATGCCGTAATCGGGAATGGAGGTCGCGTCGGAACCGGCGAAGGGGCCGGTCAGGCCGAAGCAGGGCACTTCCTCGCCCACGGCCAGGCGCGGCAGGTAGTAGTCCTTCTGTTCCTGGGTGCCGTAGTGGTTGAGCAGTTCGCCCGGGCCCAGCGAGTTGGGTACGCCGACGGTGGAACTGACCACGCTGGAGATCGAGGCGATCTTCTGGATCACCTTGTGGTGGGCCAGCGCCGAGAAGCCCAGGCCGCCATATTCTTTGGGAATGATCATGCCGAAGAAGCGGTGCTTCTTGATGAAGGCCCACAGCTCCGGCGGCAGGTCGGCATGGACGTGGGTGATTTCCCAGTCATTGGTCATCCGGCACAGCTCTTCCACCGGGCCATCCAGGAAGGCCTGTTCCTCGGCGGTCAGCAGCGGCCTGGGCTGGTCCAGCAACTGCTTCCAGTCCGGGTCGCCCGTGAACAGCTGGCCTTCGAAGCCGACCGAGCCGGTCTCCAGGGCGATGCGCTCGGTCTGCGAGAGCGGCGGCAGCACCTTGCGGAAGAACTTCAGCAGCGGCGCGGTCAGCAGCGGCTTGCGGATGCCCGGGATCAGCAGTGGCACGGCGATCAAGGCGACCAGCACCGCGGCGACGATCGTGGCGGTGTGGTTGGCGCCCAGCAGCCAGCAGGCCACCAGCAGGCTCGCGGTGATCGCAGCCCAGTAGGCGAGCCGGATACGGTGGTACGCGGCGAACGCACCTGCCAGCAAGAAGGCGAGGAAGGGGGCGACGATACTCATGGAGTGGCTCCGGATGCGACGGTGGTGACGGCGGAATCGCCGGTGGCGTTGGGTGCGGCGGTGTGTGCGTTGCCCGCGGGCAGGCAGGAAAGATACTCGAGCACAGTACTGGTAAAGGCGTCGTTGTCGTCGCCGGCGAGCATGTGGGTGGCGTCAGGCAGATGCGCGTGCCGCGCGTGCGGCACGAGAGCCTGGAATTCCTCGACCGTGCGCGAGGAGACCAGATCGCTGCGGCCTCCACTGATGAGCAGCACCGGGCAGCGGAGCTTGCCTGCGGCTTCGGCTATGTCGTCCTGGTGCTGCGCGCAGTCGCGCACCAGGTCATCGACCAGGCGTGCGTCCCAGTGCCAGCGCCAGCGTCCGTCCTCGCCCTCGCGCAGCAGTTCGCGCAACTCCCCGGGCGACTTGCGCGAGCGCCGGTGGGGCAGGTAGGCGGCGATGATGTCGGCGGCATGTTCGAGTGAATCGAACCCCTGGGGGAACGCGGTGACGAAGCCGAGGATCCGCTGCAGGCCTGCTTCCTCCCAGCGAGGGGTGATGTCGACCAGGACCATGGCCCGGAACAGGCCGGGCCAGCGGGCCTCGGCGATCATCCCGAACAGGCCGCCCATCGAGGCGCCGATCAGCACGGGTGGCTGCGCCTGCTCGCCGGCGACGATGATCAGGTCATCGGCAAGCTGCTGGCCGATATAGGGCAAGGCCTGGGGATTGCGCGCCGATTCGCCATGGCCGCGAGCGTCGTAGGACAGGCCGGCATGCCCCTGCGCGGCCAGCGCCAGGCCGCTGCGCCGCCAGGCGCCGCGGGTCTGGGCAAAGCCATGGGCGAACAACACGGTATCCGCAGCCTGCCGTGCCGATGCCGTCGGGAAGGCCGTGGCGGCCAGGTTCACCCCGCCCGCACCCGACAGGGACCGCTCCTGCGGAAGCAGGGGGAAATTCGGATCAGGTCGGGTTGGAGGCGATGCCATACGGACGAGTATGGATCTTTGAAATTAGAGTAGTCAATCGGTCCGGCAACACGTACATCCCGACCGCAGTCCGGCAAGTAGCTGATTCCAGGAATATTTGCTGCGCCGCAACGCAGCGTACTTCAACAAACCCCGGCGTATGGTTAAATGCAGGAATGAACGCTCATGTGCCCGTCCCTTCCGTCCCTTCCGCCCCTTCCCCGCGCCCGGCACGGCTCAGTGCCGAAGACTGGGCCCAGGCCGCCCTCGACCTGGTTGCCGAGCAAGGCGTAGCTGCCGTTGCGGTGGAACCGCTTGCCCGTCGGCTGGGCGTCACCAAGGGCAGCTTCTACTGGCATTTCCCTTCCCGCGATGCCCTGCTGCAGGCAGCGCTGGAGCGTTGGGAGGTGGTGGAGCAGGAAAGCGTGTTCGGCAGCCTGGAAGCGGTGCCCGACCCGCGCGCCCGTCTCAGGCAGCTGTTCCTGCTGGTCGCCAGGGAAGTGAAGCCGCATGTCATCTACAGCGAGTTGCTCAAGGCCCTGGATCACCCGGCCGTGCAGCCTGTCATCAATCGCGTCTCGCAGCGCCGCCTGGATTACCTGGTGGCCTCGTTCCGCCAGGCCGGCCTGGGCCGCACCGAGGCCCAGCACCGGGCCCGGCTGGCGTATTCGGCCTACCTGGGATTCCTGCAGCTGGCCCTGCAGTTGCAACAGCCGCGGTTGCAGCATGAAGAGTTCGAAGCCTACGTCGAACACGTGATCAGCACCCTGATCCCAAACTGAGCCGCGCGCTTGCCCGATCGGCTTCAGCCCGGCCGGTGCAGGTGAATTTAAACCTTGTGCGCGCACCTGGCATCCCAATGCCCATGTTGACTGCCGCAATGAGCGAACTGATCACCGAGACTGCCTCCGCCGAGGTGGCCGCCGCGACCGATCAGGCGCTGGCGAAGTGCGCGGCGGCAGGCGACGTGGTGGCGTTCGAGTCGATATACCGTCGCCATGCCGGCCGCGTACACGGCGTGATCGTCCGCCTGGTGGGCGCACAGGGCATGCGCGCCGAAGACCTCACCCAGGAGGCCTTCGTCCGCGCCTGGCAGGCGCTGCCGAAATTCCGCCACGAAAGCGCGGTTTCCACGTGGTTGCACCGGCTGGCGGTGACTACCGCGCTGATGGAGTTGCGCAGTCGCCGCACAGGACCGCGCCTGGATGACGAAGAGGCGCTTGATCATGTCGGCACGGCCGACTCGGCCGGACAGGGCGCGGCCCTGTCGATGGACCTGGAACGGGCCGTCGCCACCCTGCCTGCGCGGGCCCGGGCGGTACTGGTGCTGCATGACGTGGAAGGCTGGAAGCACGAGGAAATCGCCAATGAGCTGGGAATGGCGGTTGGAAGTTCCAAGGCGCAGCTGCACCGCGCGCGGCGCTTGCTGCGCGGACGACTGGGAGGTGAGGCATGAACACAGGAAACGACGACGCCCTGCGCTGGCAGTTGCGGGAGTTGCGTCGCGACATGGCGCCGCAGAACGATCTGTGGCCCGGCATCGCCGACCGCATCGCCGCCATGCCCGGCCGCGACGCGGTCGTCCGCCGCCCAGGCGTGCGCCGATTCATGCCCTGGGCGGTGGCCGCCTCGTTGTTGCTGGCGGTGGGCGTTGCATGGCAGCTGGGCAATGTTCCAGCGCCACAGCCGCCGGCAAATGCACTGATCCGCGGACAGGCCGTTTCCATGGCCCTTGACTACGAGAACGCGTTGGCGCGATTGCAGCAGGCCGGCACTCCCGCGGAGATGGATCCGGCATTCGCCGAACTGGACCGCAGTGCGGCGCAGATACTTGCCGCCATTGACCGCCAGCCCGACGCGCCCTTCCTGCTCGAACAACTTCGCCGCACCTACGCCTTGCGCCTTCAATTGACCCAGCGCGTGGTCATGACCTGAGGAAATTCCCATGCGAATCCACGACACCCTCCATTTGGCGCTGCTGGCTGGCTTGCTGGCGCTGTCGGCCCCGGTATGCGCCGCCACCCCGATCGACCAGGTGCGGCCGCTGGATCCGGATGGCCGCGTCGACATCGAGAACCTGAAAGGCCGTATCCAGGTGCGCGCCTGGGAAAGACCTGAAGTGAAGATCTCCGGTTCGCTGGGCGAAGGGGTGGAAAAACTCGTGGTCGAAGGGGATGCAGGACACCTGGTGGTGAAGGTTCAATACCCGAAGGGCCGGGTCTGGGGCGGCAAGCCTTCCGCCGGCACCGACCTGCAGCTCACCGTGCCCTTGCGCGCGGCGCTGGAGATCAATTCGATTTCGGCCAACGTGGACGTAACCGGCGTCGCCTCTTCCAAACTCTCCATTGACAGCGTCAGTGGAAACGTCTTCGTCGCGGCGGCGCCGGCCGAAGTGGATGTGGAAAGCGTCAGTGGAAACCTGCGCCTGACCCTCAACAGCGGCCAGGTCGAAGTGCAGACGGTCAGCGGCAAGGTCGAGCTGCGGGGCCGCATGCAGGGCGAGATCAAGGCCGAGACGGTATCCGGAGACATCGACGTGGCGGTCAAAGGGGAGCGGATCCACGAACTGGCGGCCAGCACGGTCAGCGGCGATGCCGTCCTGCGTTCCGCGCTGGCCCGGGGCGCCGAGGTCCGCCTGGAGAGCGTCAGCGGCAACCTGCTGCTGCTGCTGCCGCGTGATCTGTCGGCGCAGGTCAAGGGCGAAAGCTTCAGTGGCACGCTGAAGGCACCCGGGGCCAAGGTCAGCAGGCCCGAACGTGGGCCGGGTTCCAGCATCAGCCACCGCTACGGCGCAGGCGACGGGGAAATCCGCATGGAAACCTTCTCCGGCGATGGCGAAATCAGGCTCGAATGAGGCCAGTGACCGGAGCGGCGACGCTCCGGTCGGCGCCCGGACGCGCGCACTTGCAGCAAGACCTTCCTGGCCCAGGCGTTAAACTGGGTCCATTGCATACGCAACGAGCAGTGCCTGGGAGGGCGGTACATGAGCGCAGCGATTTCTTTTTTTGATGACGACGCCCGCCGTGGCAGCCGGCTGGACAGCCTGACCCGCTGGGTGGCCGAGACTGCAGCGCATACGCAGCCTGATTCGATCCACTGGTGCGATGGCAGCGACGCCGAGATCGCGGCATTGAATGCGCAGATGGCGAAGGACGGCACCCTGCTTGCGCTCAACGGGCAGACCCACCCGCGCAGCTGGTTGCACCGTTCCGATCCCAGCGACGTGGCCCGGGTCGAGCACCTTACCTTCGTCTGCACCCGCGATCCCGATGACGCGGGCCCCAACAACCACTGGATGGCGCCGGCCGAAGGCCATGCACGGATGGATGCGCTGTTCGCTGGCTGCATGCGCGGACGCACCCTGTACGTCATCCCGTACTGCATGGGCCCGATCGATTCGCCGCTGTCCCGCTGCGGCGTGGAAATCACCGATTCCCCCTACGTGGTCGCCAACATGCGCCTGATGACGCGCATGGGCGCCGCCGCGCTGGCCCGGATCGAGCGCGAAGGCAGGTTCGTCAAGGGCCTGCATTCGACCGGCGAGCTGGACCCCGACCGGCGTTTCATCATGCATTTCCCCGAAGAGCTCTCGATCAAGAGTTTTGGTTCCGGCTACGGCGGCAACGCGTTGCTGGGCAAGAAATGCCATGCGTTGCGGATTGCCTCCTGGCAGGCGCGGGAGGAGGGTTGGCTGGCCGAGCACATGCTGATCGTCGGCATCCAGAACCCCCAGGGACAAACCCATTACATCGCCGCCGCGTTCCCGTCCGCCTGCGGCAAGACCAACCTGGCCATGCTGATCCCGCCGGAAAGTTATCGCCAGGCCGGCTGGAAGGTGTGGACGGTGGGTGACGACATCTGCTGGATGCGCCCCGGCGCCGACGGCCGCCTGTATGCGATCAACCCGGAAGCCGGGTTCTTCGGCGTCGCCCCGGGGACTTCGGAAAAATCCAATCCCAACGCGCTGACCACCATCGGCCACGACACCATCTTCACCAATGTCGCGGTCACCGACGACAACCAGCCGTGGTGGGAAGGCCTGGACAAGCGCGTGCCGGCGAAGGACTGGCAGGGACGGGACTATGACCCGGCCAACGGTCCCGCCGCCCATCCCAATTCGCGCTTCACCGTATCGGCGAGGCAATGCCCGAGCTATTCCCCGCATGCCGAAGATCCACAGGGCGTTCCGATCTCGGCAATCGTTTTCGGTGGCCGCCGCGGTTCGCTGGTCCCGCTGGTGTTCGAGGCGCGGAACTGGACCCACGGCGTTCTGGTCGGAGCCAGCATGGGTTCCGAAACCACCGCCGCGGCTACCGGCGCGGTCGGGGTGATGCGGCGCGACCCCATGGCGATGAAGCCGTTCTGTGGCTACAACTTCGCCGATTACTTCGCCCATTGGCTCTCCTTCGACCAGGCGGGCGCGCGCTTGCCGAAGATCTTCCACGTCAACTGGTTCCGCAAGGGCGCCGATGGACAATTCCTGTGGCCGGGGTTCGGCGAGAACCTGCGCGTGCTGGAATGGATGATCCAGCGGGTCGAGGGAACCGCCGAAGCGGTGGAAACGCCGGTGGGCCGCTTGCCGCCGCCAGGGGCCATAGACCTCCAGTCAGCGGGTGTCAGCGCCGCGGCGGCCGAGGAATTGTTCGGCGTGGACCGCCCCGGCTGGATCGCCGAGTTCCGGGAAATCCAAAACTATCTGGAGGATTACGGTGTCCGGATGCCGGACCCGCTGGGGGTCGAGGCGGCCCGCATCCTTGGCCAGTTGATGGACTAGCTTCCCGAGCACCCGCTTTGCAGGTTGCCAAAGACCACTTTGCAGTGATGCACGGTGGTCTTTGCGTATTCAGGTCCGTCGCTTGGCGAAGTTTAGGGCATTCACTCGAATGAACAGGCATTCCGGACTTGCCCTCACAAAAAAATAACGTGGTAAGTGGCTGAATTTCATGGTTATTTGACCAAAATAATCAAATTTTCATGGGGTTGTATCCACCGCCGTAAAATTTGCGTTATCCTTCGGGAACCAGACGTTGCTCCATTTCGCGTCTGTTTATTTGGCTTGGGTCCCAGCGACCTGGTCTTCAACTCGACTTTGAGAGAGAGCATCAAATGACCAACCTTAAGAAGCTGCCAGGCGCGATTAAGTTCGCGTTGTTCGCCAGCGCGGCGACTCTGGTTTCCGGCAACGTTGTTGCCCAGGAAGCCACCGA
>SEHC01000303.1 GCA_004173415.1 Lysobacteraceae bacterium | reverse complement strand
GGGCGAGCGCGACGGCGCGGCCAAGGACGTGTTCCACAGCTTCGTGATCGGCGTGTACTTCTTCCCGCTGCTGGGCGGCTGGCTGTCCGACCGGTTCTTCGGCAAGTACAACACCGTGCTCTGGTTCTCGCTGGTCTATTGCGCCGGCCATGCCTGCCTTGCCCTGTTCGAGGACAACCGCAACGGCTTCTATACCGGCCTGTTCCTGATCGCGCTGGGATCGGGCGGGATCAAGCCGCTGGTGGTGTCGTTCGTGGGCGACCAGTTCGACGAATCCAACAAGAGCATGGCCAAGGTCGTGTTCGATTTCTTCTACTGGACGATCAACTTCGGCAGTTTCTTCGCCTCGCTGCTGATGCCGCTGTTCCTGCGCAGCTATGGCCCGGCGGTTGCCTTCGGCATCCCGGGCGTGCTGATGTTCGTCGCCACGCTGATCTTCTGGCTCGGCCGCCGGCAATACGTGCGCGTTCCTCCGAGCCGCGGCGATGATCCGGATTCCTTCCTCAACGTGGCCCGCACCGCGCTGCGCAGCCATGCCCCGGGTCAGGCCCGGACCGGCCTGCGTGTGGCCCAGGCCGGCGCGGCGCTGGCCGTGGCCATGCTGCTGTGCTGGGCGTTCAAGCCGGGTTTCTGGCCTGACGATTTCGGCTTCGTCATCACCGCCTGCCTTGCCTTGGGCGCGCTGATCGCCTTCGGCGGCATCGGCGTGTCGATGCAGCTGGAACGCGCGCGCGGCCAGCACCCCGATGCGGCGGTGGACGGCGTGCGCGCGGTCCTGCGGGTGATCATCGTGTTCGCGCTGACCACCCCGTTCTGGTCCCTGTTCGACCAGAAGGCGTCGACCTGGGTGCTGCAGGGCAAGGACATGCTGGTCCCCCATGACCAGTGGTGGTGGCCGAGCTTCCTGGTCAAGGAGGCGGGGCAGATGCAGGCGCTGAACCCGCTGCTGGTGATGATGATCATCCCGTTCAACAACCTGGCGCTGTACCCGCTGCTGCGGCGGCTGGGCTTCGAACCCACTGCGCTCAAGCGCATGGGCTGGGGCATCGCCTTCTCCGGCTTCGCCTGGATCGGTGCCGGCATCATCCAGTTGCACATCGATTCCGGGGCGTCGACCTCGCTGGCCTGGCAGGCGCCAGGCGATGAAGGGGGTGATCATGGCGTTCTGGTACCTGGCCAGCACCTTCGGCAGCCTGTGGGTGCTGCTGACCAATGCGGCCGTGCGCAACGAGGCGGTAACGGCGCATATCAGCGGCACCGGCCTGAGCGAGAACGCCTTCCTGATGTTCTTCTTCGCGCTGTTCGCGTTCGTGGCCGCGGCGGCCTTCGCCCTGTACGCGCGCAGTTACCCGATGCAGGACCATTACCGTTCGGCCGGGGCCGCCTGATGGAGACCCCGGTGACCTGGGCGCTGATCGCCATCACCTGTCTGGTGTCGTGGCTGGCGTTCAACAACCGCAAGCTGGCCGACCGCCTGATCCTGTGGCCGCCGGCGATCGACAAGCAGAAGCAGTACGACCGCCTGATTGGTTACGGCTTCATCCACGCGGATTTCATGCACCTGTTGTTCAACATGCTGACGCTGTATTTCTTCGGCCGGCACATCGAGGTGCTGATGACCGGCTTGTCCGGGCCATGGGTGTACCCGTTGTTCTACCTGTCGGCGCTGGTCGTATCGATCCTGCCGACCTATCTCAAGAACCAGCACAACCCCAACTATCTCAGTCTGGGTGCCTCGGGTGCGGTGTCGGCGGTGCTGTTCGCTTTCATTCTGGTCGCGCCGTGGCAGTTGATCTTCGTGTTCTTCGTGCCGTTGCCGGCGATCGTGTTCGCCGTGCTCTATGTCGGCTACAGCATCTGGATGGACCGGCGCGGCGGCGATCGGATCAACCATGGCGCCCACCTGGCCGGAGCGGTGTACGGGGTGATGTTCCTGGTCATCATGCGCCCGCAGGTGCTGCAGCATTTCCTGGCCGAACTGCAGAATCCGTCGTTCGGCGGCTGAACTTCGACCGCTTGGCCGCGCCATCGATCACCTTGCCTGAATGTTTTGCGTGCTATCGAATGGCACGTCGGAACATGCAGCGGAGATCGTATCGATGGCCACACGCAAATCCCCGAAGACAGGCACGGCCTCGCGCAAGACGGCCGCCACGTCCACCCGGAGCGCCGCAGGCAAGCTAGCAAAGCCGGCGCGCAAGAGCGCGTCGCCCCGTGGTGCGGCTGCCCCGGCAAGCGGGAAGGCGACGCCCAAGGCTGTGGCATTGTCCGGCCGGCCGGCCGGCACTGGCGTCACCAGGACAGCAGCCACGAAGCCAGCAGCCGGGAAATCGGCTGCCAAGAAATCAGTGGCCAAGAAGCCAGTGGCCAAGAAGCCAGTGGCCAAGAAGGCTGCGACCAAGATAGCTGTGGTCAAGAAGTCTGTGGCCAAGAAGTCGGTGGCCAAGAAGTCTGTGGCCAAGAAGTCTGTGGCCAAGAAATCAGTAGCCAACAAATCAATGGCCAATAAGCCAGTGGCGAAGAAGGCTGCGACCAAGAAGTCGGTGGCCAAGAAGCCAGTTGCCAAGAAGTCGGTGGTCAAGAAGCCAGTGGCCAGGAAGTCAGACCTGGGCAAGGCGGTGGTCCGGCCAAGTGCGCGCAACCCCGAAGTGGGGGGACGCAACGCCGCTTCTGCGTCACGGAAAGCGGGCGGGACGGGCTCGCGGCCGGGTGGGAAATCGCCTTCGCGCAAGCCAACGCCGAGCCAGGCCCTGGAAGCGACGCGCAAACTGCTGGAGCAGAAGCAGGCCCATGATCGCGAGACCCAGCCCTGGCAATTGCTCGACCCGCACCACGCGCAGATGCATGAGCCGGCCGTGCAATCCAGCGAGGCGGCTGAAAAGGCGGTTGAACTGCATGCGGCCGAGAGCAGGATGAAAGCGATACAGGGCAGCGCCGGTACCCAGGATCGTCGCAACCAGGGCAAGCGTGATCACCGGTGACGCTAGTGCAAGTGCGCTCGCTGGCGGCGGCCTTGCCGGCGCGGGCAAAAAAAAGACGCAGGCGTTATGGCGCCTGCGTCGGGACCTGTGAGCCAGGTCTTCTTGTTTCGGGTCTTGCCGTTCCGGGCGCCAGCGGTGGCGCCGCTGGATCAGCCAACCATGCTGTGGGGGTTGGAGGCCAGGCCACCCATGTCGACGCTGCCGTAGGAGGAAAGCAGGCGCTCGTACACCGCGTTGTTGAGGCGTTCGAATTCCCAGTCGTTGGTATGGCCGGTGACCGCGAGCTGGTACAGGCCTTCGAGCAGGGTGAAGTCGCCGGAAGAAGTGTTGTTGCTGATCGCGTCGTCAAGACTCATTGCCGTTCCCCTTGATTGATTCTTGAGAGGGATAAAGCAGTATTCGTGCCAACTTTCGTTGCCAGCCTGCAAAGGCCCGTGGGACGGGTCGATGCCGGTTCCGGCAGACCCAAAGTGACGCATTACGTCCAGTTATGCCGCCGTACCGCCCCCTCGAATCGTCCCTCCACCCCGCTACCGTCCCTGTCCTCTCTGGAGCAACGCATGTCTTCCCCCATAGTCCACGACACCGCCGCCAGCCGTTTCAGCCTTCAACGGGATGGGCACGAAGCCGAACTGACCTACCGCCTGCAGGGCGCGACTCTGGTCATCGAACACACGGTGGTGCCGGGACCCATAGGTGGCCAGGGGATCGGCGGCGACCTGGTCAAGGCGGCGCTGGAACATGCCCGCGCCGTCGGCCTCAAGGTGGTGCCGGCCTGCTCCTATGCCGCGGCCTACGTGCAGCGCCATCCCGAATACGCGGACCTGGTCGATGGCTGAAGAAATGGAGTGTGCTGATGCTGCGCCGCGGCATAGACTGTATGCAACCCCTGGATGGAGCCTGGCTGTGCGCATCGTGCTGAGAACCGCTTTTATCTGCCTTGTCCTGCTCGGCCCGGCCGCCTGCAAGCGCGAGGCCGATGTGCCGACCGCAGCGCCTGCGTCTCCCGGCGCGGGTGAACCGGCAGCGGCGACTGCGCCGGAGGCGCCGGTTCTGAAGGACGTCATCGAGACCACCGATGCTTACGTCATCGGCATCAGCTATCCGCCAGCGGTCAACAAGTACCCGGGCCTTGCGAAGGCACTGGCTGACTATTCGGAGGCGGCCAAGGCCGAGCTCCTGCAGGCGGTAGCGGCCTTTGGCAACGACAAGCCGACCGCGCCCTACGAGTTGTCGCTGAACTTCGAGACGGTGGCCGAGACGCCGCAACTGGTGGCCGTGGCCGCCGATGGCAGTCGTTACACCGGGGGTGCCCACGGCGAGCCGCTGGTCGCGCGCTTCGTCTGGCTGCCGGCACAAGCCAGGCTGCTCACGGCCGAGGCACTGGTCCCGCAGCCGCAGGGATGGGTCGCGATCGGCGGCTTCATCCGCGAGCAACTGCATACCAGCGTCTCGGTGCGCGCCGACGCCGACGAACTGGCTCCCGG
>SEHC01000302.1 GCA_004173415.1 Lysobacteraceae bacterium | reverse complement strand
TACGTGATCGTCAACGGCGGCATGATCTCCGGACTGCTGCCGGTGGTCGGCGTGCCGATGCCGCTGCTGAGCTATGGCGGCACCTCGGCGGTCTCGCTGCTGGCCGGCCTGGGACTGGTCATGGCAGTGCGCGCGCACCGTCCGGTGCACGGGTATTGAAGCGAGGAACGAGTGTGAGCAGAAGCATACAGCGGCTCCTGCTTTCACTCTCGTTCCTCACTCCTCTGCACTCGTTCCTGGCTCCGCCGCCATTCCCGATTCACTATTCCCCGCGGCACGCATGCTACCCTCGGCGCCGATGACCCGAACCGCTCTTTTCTGCCTGTTTACCCTTGGCCTCGTCGCCTGCGCGACGCCGGTGAAGACCCCGACTCCGACGCCGCAGACCGCGGGTGAACCGGCCACGCCGAGGCCCGGCAAGGGGCCTGCCGAAGGCTCGGTGGAGGCATTGCCGGCCAATGCCGCGGTGGACCTGACGCCGGTGCCGTTCGAGGTCGCGCGCGCCAACTTCGTGCGCGATACCGCCGCACGTTTCGGCATCGCCCCGGCCAGCATCGAAGCCACGCTTGCCCAGGCCCAGTTCCTCGACAGCGTGGTCTCGCTGATGTCGCGACCGGCCGAACGGGTGAAGACCTGGGCCGAGTACCGGCCCAATTTCATCACCGCCACGCGCATCGAGGGCGGGCGGGCGTTCCTCGCCACGCACCGGGACGAACTGCAGCGCGTGCAGGCGCGCACCGGCGTGCCCGCCGAGATCATCGTTTCCATCATCGGCGTGGAAACCAGCTACGGCGGCTTCACCGGCAAGACCCGTGTGCTGGACGCGCTGTACACGCTGGCGTTCCGTTATCCGCGCACCGGCAACCCGGAGCGCGCCGCCTACGAGCACCGCCGCGAGCAGTTCTTCCGCGACGAGCTGGCCCAGCTGTTCGCCCTTGGGCGCGAGGAAAACCTCGACATCGCCAACCTGACCGGCAGCTACGCCGGGGCGATGGGCCTGGGCCAGTTCATGCCGTCCAGCTACCGCGAGTTCGCGGTCGACGGCAATGGCGATGGCCGCCGCGACCTGTTCAAGAACCATGAGGATGTGTTTTCCTCGATCGCCAATTATTTCCTGAAGAAGGGCGGCGAACGCGGCGGCTGGATCCCGGGCGGGCCTGTGGTGGCCCGCGCGCAGCTGCAGCCGGGGTTCGCCGAATTCAATCCGGAAACCTGGACGCCGGACTACACCCTGGCCGACCTCGCCCAGCGGGGCTATCGTCCTCTCGAGCCGGTGGCCCCCGATGCGACCGCCACGCTGGTGTCGCTGGAAGGCAGCGACGGCAAGCAGTACTGGCTCGGCTTCCAGAATTACTACGCGATCACGCGCTACAACAATTCCAAGATGTACGCGATGGCGGTCTACCAGTTGTCGCAGGCCATCGCCGGCAAAGAGATCCCGCCTGCATGAAGCGGGCGGGCATGAAGTGGCTGGCCTTGCCGTTGCTGGCGCTCACGCTCGCGGCCTGCAGCAGCGCACCGAAGAAGTCACCGCCGCCGCCTTCCGCGCAAGCCGGTCGCGCCGCCCCAGCGGTTTCGCCCACGGCGGTGGCGCCGGGTTGCGCGCAGAAGTATTCGCCGGCGCAGGAAGACCTGGGCAAGCGTGGCGACTACAAGGCGGGCGGTCTGTACGCGCCGCACATCGCCGACACCACGCCCGACCATGTGCCCGACCTGGATTGCATCGCCGAGCCGGCGGTCACCGACGAGCCGCCGTCGCGGGTCGGCAACCGCTCGCCCTACAGCGTGCTGGGCAAGAAGTACGACGTCATGCAGCGGGTCGATGGGTACCTCGAGCAGGGCACCGCGTCCTACTACGGCAACAAGTTCCATGGGCGCCGCACCTCCAACCAGGAGGTGTACGACATGTACGCCTTCACCGCCGCGCACAAGACCCTGCCTCTGCCGAGCTTCGCCAGGGTCACCAACCTCGATAACGGCAAGTCGGTGGTGGTACGGGTCAACGACCGCGGCCCCTTCCACGAAGGCCGGGTGATCGACCTGAGCTACGCGGCGGCGGTCAAGCTGGGGATTACCCAGCGCGGCACCGGGCGGGTGGAAGTGCGGGCACTGACCGCTGCCGACAACGGCACGCTAGCGAACTCGAGTCCGGTGCCGGCGGCCACCCCGGTGGCCACCACCATCGCCACCGGCGTGCCCACCCGCGTCGCCACGGGCAAGCCGACCGCGATCGACGAACTGGTCGGCAAGTTGCCGCAGGTCGCGGCCGCGCCATCGGTTACCGCTGCGGTGGCAGCGGTGGCTCCGCCGCCCGCCGGCGCAGCCGATCCCGGGCAGGCGTGGCGATACCACGTGCAGGCGACCCCTGACAGCAAGCCGACCGCCGACGAATTCGATGCCTGGATGAAGTCCCGCGGCGTGCGCGTGGCCACCGGCAAGCCTGCGGCGGTGGAAGCGTTGGCCACCACGGCGCCGCCGCGCAGCGTTCCCGTGGTGCCTGCCGCCGTGCCCGTGTCGCCATCGTCCCCTGTGCCAAACCCCGCGGCCATGGCCGACGTGCAGTTGCAGGTCGGCAGCTTCGCCAGCCGCGAGAATGCCGATCGCGCCCTGGCCCGCCTCAGTGCCGCCGGCATCGGCCGCGCCAGCCTCAGCGACGTGGCCAGCAACGGGCGCACGCTGTGGCGGCTGCGCGTGCGCGCCGCCGACGCGGCCGCCGCTTCGGAACTGGCCGGCAGGATCGCCAGCCTGGGCTTTGGACAGCCGCAACTGGTGCGCGAGTAGCGGATGCCGGGCGCGCGCCCGGCCCCGTGCCGCTGGATCGTTCCGCCCAGCCTTTACAATCCTCTTCAACCCACCCGGCCACCTGGAGTCCGCATTAAATGAAGTTCCGTTTCGCAATCGCCGCGCTGGCCACCGTTTCGGTCGGCCTGGCCCTGGCCCAGACCCCGGTCCCGCAGCCCGTTCCTGCGCCCGCCGCGCCCGCCGCCGCCGTGGCCATCCCGCCTGCGCCCAAGCCGGTCGGCACGGCCTGGATCCTGATGGACTACACCACCGGCCAGGTGCTGGCCGGCGAGAATTACGACCAGCGCGTGGAGCCGGCCAGCATCACCAAGGTGATGACCTCCTACACCCTGGCGGCCGAGCAGAAGAACGGCAAGATCAGGCACCGATGGCAGCTACAGCGGCTTCGCGGTCAACCAGACAGCCAAGCTGGTGGACATGGAAAAAGGCATGGCCGTGCAGTCCGGCAACGATGCGGCCATCGCCCTGGCCGAGCATGCGGCCGGCAGCGAGGAAGCCTTCGCCGCGTTGATGAACAACTATGCGGCCAAGATCGGCATGAAGGGTTCGCACTTCGTCAACGCGCATGGCCTGTCGGCGCCGGAGCACTTCACCACCGCCCACGACCTGGCCCTGCTGGGGCAGGCGTTGATCCGCGATTTCCCCGAAACCTACGCGTTCAACAAGATCCGCGAATTCACCGTGGGCACCATCACCCAGCCGAACCGCAACCTGCTGTTGTGGCGCGACCCGGGCGTGGACGGGATCAAGACCGGCCATCATTCCGGCGCCGGCTATTGCCTGATGAGCTCGGCCCAGCGCGGCGACCAGCGCCTGATCGCGGTGGTCATGGGTTCGACCTCGGAGAAGCAGCGCGCCGACGACAGCATGGCGCTGCTGAACTGGGGTTTCCGCTTCTTCGAAACCCATCGCCTGTACGAAGCGGGCAAGCAGATCGCCCAGCAGAAGGTGTGGAAGGGCAAGAGCAAGGAAGTGCAGCTCGGGGTGGCGGCGCCGTTGCTGGTCGGCGTGCCGCGCGGGCGCTACGCCGACCTGAAGCCGACCATGGACGTGCCCAAGGTGCTGCAGGCGCCGATCGCCAAGGGCCAGGCCATCGGCACGGTCAAGGTCAGCCTGGATGGCAAGCTGGTGGCGCAGGCGCCGCTGGTCGCACTCAACGAAGTGGAGGAGGGCGGCTTCTTCCGTCGCCTGTGGGACAGCTTCTGGATGTGGTGGGAATCGGAGTAGGCGATCCGCCATGCAGACCTGGAGAGGCCGGCGCAAGCCGGCTTTTCCACGTCTGCAACCTGCTGCGGCGACGCGCACCATTGGCCGGGATCGGCCTGCTTCGGCGTTTTCAGCAGGAGTCCGCCGGTTGCCATTGGCCACCTGCTTCGTGGTTCCACGCCCATGATCTATGATCCCGGCACGGGGCCTGGAAGAGTCACGGATCCTGGAGGGTCCGCTCTTCGGCACCAGTCAGCATAGGGGGACGCCGGACGGCGTTCGTGCATGTCTATCATCAAAAGGGAAGTCCAATGAACATCAACACCTCCAAGCACGTGGCCGTGGCCGCGGGTCTCTTCGGCCTGGTCATGGCAGTGTCCTCGGTGCCGGCGCAGGCACAGCGCAAGAGTGCGCAGGACCAGCGCAAGGAACAGGTCGCGCAGATCCCGACCTGCGCCAAGCCGCTCGGCAGCATTTCGGTGATCGAGCCCGAGGATGCGACCAACTGGTGGACCGGGCAGCAACTGCCGGCGCCCTCCAAGCTGATCAAGGTGTTCGTCAACAAGTCGCGCTGCTTCACCCTGGTCGACCGCGGCGCGGGCATGAACGCGGCGATGGGCGAACGCGCGCTGGCTTCCAGCGGCGAACTGCGCGGCCGTTCCAACATCGGCAAGGGCCAGATCAAGGCCGCCGACTACGTGCTGGTGCCCGACCTGATCGCGCAGAACGCCAACGCCGGCGGCAATGCGCTGGGCGGCCTGCTGGGCGGCCTGGTCGGCGGCAACGCCGGCGCGCTGATCGGCGGCCTCAACTTCAAGAAGAAGACCGCCGACGTGGTCCTGACCGTCACCGACGTGCGCTCCTCCGAGCAGGTGGCGATGGCCGAAGGCAACGCCAAGAAGACCGACATCGGCTGGGGCGCCGGTGGCGGCCTGTTCGGCGGCAGTGGCCTGGGCGCCGCTGGCGTGTCCGGCTATGCGAACACCGAACTGGGCCAGGTCATCACCCTGGCCTACCTGCAGGCCTACACCGACATCATCGCCCAGCTGGGCGGGTTGCCGGACAACGCCTCGGCCGCCAATGCGACCCAGGCCGTGACCGTGACCAAGGCCGCGCGCCTGCTGGCCAACTCCAAGGGCACCGGCAAGGCGGTGCGCTCGCTGGACCCGGGGATGATGCTGTACCCGACCGGCAACAAGGACGGGCTGATGTGGGAAGTGGAAGACGAGCTGGGCAACAAGGGCTGGGTGAACTCCACCAGCATCGAGCTTTCCCGCTAA
>SEHC01000301.1 GCA_004173415.1 Lysobacteraceae bacterium | reverse complement strand
TGCTGCGCGAACGCAGCGGCGGACAGGTGGCGCTGGTGGCCTACGCCGGCGATGCGTTCACCGTGGCACCGCTGACCGACGATGCCGCCAACGTAGCCTTGTTCCTGGATGCGCTCGAGCCCTCGGTGATGCCGGTGGACGGCCAGCGGGTGGACAAGGCCATCGACGGGTCGGTGCGCCTGCTGCAGCAGGCCGGCTTCGAGAAAGGCGACATCCTGGTGCTGGCCGACCATGCCGAGGCCGACGCCGGCGGGGCTGCGGTCGCGGCCTCGCGCCAGGGTTTCAGGGTGTCGGTGCTGGGCCTGGGCACGACCGCCGGCGCCCCGTATCGCGACGGCGACGGCCGTATCGCGCAGGCGCGGTTGCAGCCCGGCTCGCTGATTGCACTGGCCGGGGCGGGCGGTGGCGGATACCGGGCGCTGGCCGCCGATGACCGCGACCTGCGCGCGCTGGGCCTGCTCGATCCGCAGCAGGCCGATGCCACGTCGCAGCGCGGCGGCAAGGTGCTGTCCTGGCGCGATGACGGCTACTGGTTGCTGTTGCCGCTCATGTTGCTGGCGCTGCTGGCCTTCCGGCGCGGCGGTGCCTTCGCCGCCGTGCTGCTGTGCGCCAGCCTGCCTCTGGCGATGCCGGCGCAGGCGGCCGATGGCGGCTGGTGGCAGCGCGCCGACCAGCAGCAGCACCAGCGCATCGAACGCGGGGTCGACGCCTACCGCAAGGGTGATTTCAAGGGGGCGGGCGAGGCGTTCGCCGGCATCGACAGCGCCGATGCGCTCTACAACCAGGGCAATGCGCTGGCCAAGCAGGGACGCTACGACGAAGCCATCGCTGCCTACGACCAGGCCCTTCGACGGCAGCCCGGCATGGAGGACGCCATCGAGAACCGCAAAGTCGTCGATGCCGCGCGCAAGCGCAGCAATCCGCCGGGCCAGGGCCGCCAGGATCCGGGCAAGGGCGGCAACCCGGGGCAGGCCGGTTCCCCGGGCCAGGACCCGCCATCCAAGCCCAGCGGCAAGCCTTCGCCCGGGCAATCCCCGCCAGCCGAACCCGCGTCGACGCAGCCCCATGGTCCTGCTCCTGCGCCCAGGCCCGCCGCATCCGCCGACCGGGCCGGTACGCCGAAGCCGGCCCAGCCGGCGGCCGACCCCAAGGCGCAGCAGGCCGCCGATGCCGCGCAGCGCGAGCGCATGCGCCAAGCCCTGGCCGCAGCGGGCAAGGACGGGACCAGGCCGGGCCAGGCCCAGACAGGGACTGAGGAAGAGAGTGCGCAAGAGCGCGAAAAACGGCAGGCGGTCGATGCCTGGTTGCGGCGCGTACCGGATGATCCGGGTGGGCTGCTCAAGGCCAAGTTCCGGCTGGAATACGAGCGCCGGCAAAAGGAAGGGCGATGAAACGCGATTGCATGTGCCGATGGTCCGGCCTGATCCTGTCGCTGCTGCTGGCGTGGGCTCCCGCCCAGGCGCAGGCGGGAACGCGCGCCTGGCTGGATCGCGTCGAGGTCGCGGTCGGCGAGCCGGTCACCCTGAAAGTCGAGACCGACCAGTCCGCGGCCGCGCCTGATTTTTCCGCGCTGGCAGCCGATTTCGAAGTAGGCGCGCAATCCAGCAGCCGGCGCCTCTCGATGAGCAACGGTTCGGTGCGCAACACGGTCACCTACAGCCTGGTGCTGGTTCCGCGCCGCGCCGGGATCCTGGCCATCCCCGCCTTGCGGGTCGGCGCCGAGCGGACCGAACCGATGTCCCTGGCCGTCGGCCGGTCGGCGGCGGCCCCTGCCGCACGCGGCGACGCATCGACTTTCCTCGAGACCGACGTGGACGATCCCACGCCTTACGTGCAGCAATCGGTCGGGGTGACCGTGCGCCTTTTCTACTCGGCGCCACTGGCGTCGGGCCAACTCGACCTGGCCGCCCCCGAGGGTGCTTCGCTGCAGCAGGTCGGCAGGGACGTGCAGACCAGCCGCCAGGTCAACGGCCGCAGCTACAGCGTGGTCGAGCGCCGCTTCCTGCTGGTCGCCGACCACAGCGGTCCGCTGGTCATTCCGGGCCCGCGCTTCGTCGGCCGTGGCGCGGGCGGCTGGATGGACGACTTCTTCGGCGGCAACAGCCGGGAAATGCAGGCCACGGGTGCGCCCAGGACGCTGGATGTGCGGCCCCAGCCCGGCGGCGCGCCACAACCCTGGCTGCCGCTGCGCGACCTGCGCCTGCGTTACGTCGCCGCGCCGCAATCGGCGCGGGCCGGCGAAGCGGTGGCCTTCGTGGTCGAAGCCATCGCCAGTGGCGCCACCCAGGCCCAACTGCCGGAATTGCCGGTGCCCTCGGTCACCGGCGCGCAGGTGTTCGCCGAACCCGCGCAGCTCGACGAGAGCTTCAATGGCGGCACGCCCCAGCTCAAGGTCACGCGTCGTTATTCCGTTGTTCCCAACGGTGCCGGCGTGCTCTCCGTTCCGGGGATCCAGCTGGCCTGGTGGGACGTGCGGGCCGGCGCGGCCAGGAATGCGTCGTTGCCTGCGCTCAAGCTCAAGGTGGCGCCGGGTGCGGGCGGCTTCGCCGGCAATACCCTGCCTGCTCCGGCCGATGCCGAGCGGGGGACCGGTGCGGGCACGACGACGACGGCAGGCGGCGCAGATGCAATGCCGTGGAAATGGCTGGCGCTCGGCTTCGGCGCCTTGTGGCTGCTGACCTTGGCCTGGTTCGCGAGCCGCCGGGGCGGGGCGCAGCCGGCGCGCATGCAAGCGGCGCCGGCGACCGATGCCGCGGTCGCGTTGCCCACCCATACCGCCGCCGACCTCAGGCGCGCGCTCGACAGCGGCACCCTGGACGACGTCGCCGACGTGCTGCGAGGCATGTCCACGCCGCCGCTGCCCGACCTCGACGCACTGGTCGCGGCACTCGACTCGCCGGCGCAGCGACAGGCGATCGAACAGCTGCGCCGGGTGCGTTGGGCCGGGGGCGATGGCGTGGCCGCGCGGGCGGTGTTGCGCGAGGCCTTCGCCGGCGGACCGGCATGGCGGCTGGCCCGTCCTCCGGTGGTGGAAAAATTGCCGCCGCTGTATCCGCGTTGATGGCCGCCGCCGGGGCGCCTGTCGCGGTTTGCTAAGCTGCGGCCTCGTTCGCCCAGGATTTCGCGCATGCCCGAGACGCCCGCTTCCGGCAAGAAAGCCAAGCTTCCGCTGCATTGGAAAATGGCCATCGGCTTCGGCCTGGGCCTGCTGCTGGGGCTGCTGGTGCATGCGACCGGCGGCGCCGATGCGGAATGGGTGAAGCAGGTCACCACCTATGTCACCGGGCCTTTCTCGAAGATCTTCCTCAACCTGATCTTCATGCTCATCGTACCGCTGCTG
>SEHC01000300.1 GCA_004173415.1 Lysobacteraceae bacterium | reverse complement strand
CAGGGCGATGCGGTGGGCCTGATGGCCAGCGGCGGCGAATCGCGCTGGGTCCCGCCCAAGCGCGGCATGGGGGCCATCGATACCCTGCTGCGCGCCAGCTACGACCTGCAGCCGCGGGCGGTGGCGACCGATTACCTGGCTGCGGCCACGGAGTTGTCGCTGCGCCAGCGCAAGCGGGCGCTGGTGATGCTGGTGACCAACGCGCGCGATGAGGACATCGAGGACCTGCTGGCCGCGGTACGCCTGCTGCAGAAGCGGCACCTGGTCTGCGTGGCCAGCCTGCGCGAGCACGCCCTGGACCAGGCGATGGAAGACGAGGTCCATGACCAGCCCGGCGCGATCCGCGCCGGTGCCGTTGCGCGATACCTGGAACAACGCACCGCCGCGCATGAAGCCTTGCGCAGCCACCGGGTGATGGTGCTGGACGTGACCAGCGACGAACTTCCCGCGGCCCTGGTCGAACGCTACCTGGCGGTCAAGCGGGATGGGTTGTTGTAGGTGGGAGCGGCTTCCGGCCGCGAGCTCTTGATCTTGTCTTGAACAACAAAAAGCCGCTACGCTCTACCCGGGCTACTGGTCCTGAGCCATCCTCGAAGCGGGTTAGGTTCGGGTGAACTGTTAAGTTGCTCTCCACTCACTCTGGGTGCTTGCGGTCAAGCAAGAGGAGTGTTCGCACCGCCTGTTGAAACTCGTGTGGCTTGTCGAGGAAGGTGTAATGTTGCGCGCCTGATATCTCGATGTAGCGCTTTTGAGGCGCAGTTAGGCCCTCGTAGTACTTTCGGGTCAGCGCCTTAGGTGTAATCCAATCGTCTGATCCTATGATCGCCACATATGGAACTTTCAGCTCCGGAATGTCCCGCGTCGCGTTAAAGTTGAGAACTCCTGGGATGACGTTTTTCCATTGGCTCCACCACTTTGGATTTGCAATCCACTTGCATGGACCGATGTATGCAAGCCCGCATGACTCGGAAATGGTGTGATTGGGTGAAGTCAGGTAGGTCAGCCAGCGCACCTTGGTAGTGTGCTTTTCAAGGACGTTGCCTATCTTGAAGTGCTCCAGCCACTCCCGCTGCTTTTTTACGGCAGCGAAGTCAATCATCGGCTGGCCGTCCGCGGTTGTGGCGAGACTAGGTGAGAAGCCGGAGAGGGCAGAAACAGCCTGATCATTGCCCTCGCGGCGCGCGAGCGACATAAGGTGCTCATGCGCGACCAGATTGCCTGCCTTCCAGTCAACGACTTGGCCGACGGTTGCGACGCCTAGTACTTTTTCGGGGGTTTCTGATGCAACTTTCAGCGCAAGAATGGACCCAAATGAATGGCCTACAAGGTAGAGCGCCTGTCGATCGAACTCCGCGAGGAGATGATCGACCACCGCGTCTGTGTCTTGCACCATTTGCTCCAGTGTCGGCCCTTCCTTGTACTTGTCGGATTTTCCGACGCCGCCCGTCTCGATGTGCACGACAATAAAATCTCGTTCCAGTTCGTCGCTGAACTCTGAGGCAAGCGGAACGAAACTTTCCCCGGGACCGCCAGGAAGGAACAAAAGAAGCGGCTTTTCCCGCTGGTAGCCTCGAATGAACAAGTATTGCGTGGTGTCTCGTATGGTCACAGCATCTGTTTGGACAATGCCGTTATTCCCTGTTGAGTTGTATTCGTAGTAGCGCCATGCCTTTGCTGCAGCGAAAGTCAGGACAGTCAGCAAGATGATGGCAACAATCATCATAGCCAGGGTTTTGAAAAGCTTGTGATGTCTCATGAGCAACCTGGCAACCAGTGAAGCCGAGGAACGAAGCGGATTTGGCTTGGACGCACTGTCAGGCCGAAAACCTGTCGCCAATCAATTTTATGGCCGTTGCAACGCCATTCTCTTTGGCCACCCCTGCGCCGAGCATACTTGCATTCTCACCGATATCTTTAGAGTGAGAGACAAGCTTGATGGCCGCAGCAATCCGTCCGGGTGTTGCTCTTCTTCGGAGGATGAGCTTGGATGCGATTCCAATTCTTTCCAGCTCGCGGCCCCAGAGAGCTTGTTCTGCCGTATGAGCGACGACGACAGAAGGTTTGCCTGCACGTAGTGCGGATTGCGATGTGCCCGCGCCGCCATGGTGGACGATCAAGCTACACTGCGGAAAAACCGCAGAGTGCGGGGCTGAACCAACATAATGGATCGCGCTGTTTGATTCGAATCCGAACTCACTCCAGTGCGGCGCTTGGATGATGGCGCGCACGGATGCTGCTGTTGCTGCATCCGTCAGCAGGGCGATGGTTTGCTTCTCTTCGCTACCTGACATGGCGCTGCCGAAAGTCATATATATCGGAGGGGCGCCATCAGACAGGAATGCTTGGAGTTCCACTGGGACGCTGCCTTCTACAAGGGAGTCCTGAGTGTCCAGTGCTCCACAAACCTGGTAGTAGTCAGGCCAATCGGACCTTCTCTCGCATATTGTCGGACTTATCGCCAACAGGGTGAGCTGCTCTGATGCCCACACATTGTCGATGAGGTCGCGTGCAATATTGATCCCGTTCTTAACTCGCAGTCGATCGGAGTACTTTTTCAACTTCCTGTTTAGCACAGACCTTGCAAGCCGCCACGCCAGGCGGTTACCGAGCGCACCAAGATCAGGAACGCCCAAAGGCGGTTGAAAAGCGGATGGCACGCCGCCGTGAACCAGTGCAATACTCACATACGGGCATCCATGTCGCTCAGCTGCTGCACCTAGCGGGTAGAGAAAGTAATGGCCGATAACCAAGTCGTTTTCAGCGCACAGCTGCTCTGACGCCTCGAACATTTCAGATTCCGCTGGCAAGAACAGCTGCTCAATAACTATTTGTGTTTGCTTGATTGCATTGCGCTCATGGAGAATCGTATCTCCTATTTTCTCCAGCAGCAGTCTGTCCGGAACCACGGGTGTTGAAATCAACTTGATTTTGAAGCCTGCTCTGGGGTTCAACCCGTCATAGCGATCACTATCTACGCAAGTTATCGCTAGCGTTACGTCATGGCCTGCGTCCTGTAATCCTTCGGCCAATGCCATGAATGGACGAATATCCCCATGGCTGCCCCATGTCTGCATTCCAATCTTCATGTGCGGTGAACCCTGTCCCGTGCGGACTAACGATGATTCCTCAGTCCGCCGTGACCAGCGACGCATCCTTTCCGCGCAACGCCGCGTACACCGGCGCCGTGTCGGGGCGCACGCCGTGCCACAATTCGAAACTCGCCGCGGCCTGCTCGACCAGCATGCCCAGTCCGTCGACCACGTCGCGGCATCCGGCCGCGCGTGCCCAGGCCAGGAACGGGATCGCGGCCTCGCCGTAGTTGAGGTCCACGGCCAGGGTGCG
>SEHC01000299.1 GCA_004173415.1 Lysobacteraceae bacterium | reverse complement strand
GCGATGCCTTCGCCTCCGGCGGCTCGGTCGGCTACGACCACAAGGGCATGGGCATCACCGCCAAGGGCGCGTGGGAGTCGGTCAAGCGCCACTTCCGCGCCCTGAACCACGATTCGCAGAGCCAGGAATTCACCTGCGCCGGCATCGGCGACATGTCCGGCGACGTGTTCGGCAACGGCATGCTGCTGTCCGGGCACATCCGCCTGGTGGCCGCCTTCGACCACCGCCACATCTTCCTGGATCCGGATCCGGACGCCGCGCGTTCGTTCAAGGAGCGCCAGCGCATGTTCGCGGTGCCGCGATCGAGTTGGGCCGACTACGACGTGAACCTGATCTCCAAGGGCGGCGGCGTGTATCCGCGCAGCCTGAAGTCGATCGAGATCACCGCGCCGGTCCGCGCGGCGCTGGGCCTGGCCGACGAGGTCAAGGCGCTGTCGCCGAACGAGCTGATGAGCGCGATCCTGAAGGCGCCGGTCGACCTGCTGTGGAACGGCGGCATCGGCACCTACGTCAAGGCGGCTTCGGAAACCAATGCAGACGTCGGCGACCGCGCCAACAACGGCCTGCGGATCAACGGCAGGGACCTGCGCTGCAGGATCGTCGGCGAAGGCGGCAACCTGGGCATGACCCAGCTGGGCCGCATCGAGGCGGCACAGAACGGCGTGCTGCTGAACACCGACTTCATCGACAACTCGGCCGGCGTGGACACCTCCGACCACGAGGTCAACATCAAGATCCTGCTGAACGCGGCGGTGCAGGCCAAGAAGCTGGGGTTCGAGGCACGCAACAAGCTGCTGGCGTCGATGACCGGCGAGGTCGGCGAGCTGGTCCTGTTCGACAACTACCGGCAGAACCAGGCGATCAGCCTGATGGAGCGGATGAGCGTGTCGCGGCTTGGCTCCAAGCAGCATTTCATCCAGACCCTTGAGTCCGAAGGCCTGCTCGACCGGCAGATCGAGTTCCTGCCGTCCGATGCGGAGCTGGCCGAGCGCAAGGCGCGCGGAACGGGCCTGACCCGGCCGGAGTTGGCGGTGCTGCTGTCCTATTCCAAGCTGGTGGCGTTCCAGCAACTGCTGGACTCGGATATCCCCGAGGATGCCTACCTGTCCAAGGAGCTGCAGCGCTACTTCCCCGTGCCGCTGCAGAAGAAGTACGCCGCGGAGATGGACAAGCACCGGCTCAAACGCGAGATCATCGCCACCGCGGTGACCAACTCGACCATCAACCGCATGGGCGCCACCTTCCTGATGCGCATGCAGGAAGACACCGGCCGCAGCCCGGCCGAAGTGGCCAAGGCCTTCACCATCACCCGCGAGACGCTGGACGCGCGCGCCCTGTGGTCGCAGATCGACGCCCTCGACGGCAAGGTGCCGGAGTCGGTGCAGATCGACGCGCTGCAGGTCATCTGGACCCTGCAACGATCGTTCACCCGCTGGCTGCTGAGCAGGCCCGGGGCGATCCCGGACATCGCCACGGCCGTCGAGCGCTACCACGACGGCTACAACGAGATCCGCGCCGCCGGCGGAGTGTTGCCCGATTCGCAACGCCCGGCCTACGAGGCCAGCCGCGCCGAATGGAGGGCCAAGGGCCTGTCGCCGGCACTGGCCGACCAGCTGGCCGCGCTGCCGTACCTGGAACCCTCGTGCGACATCATCGAGTTGGCGCGTGCGCGCAAGCTCAAGCCGGTGGATGTGTCCAAGGTCCACTTCCGCCTGGGCGAGGCACTGCACATCCCATGGCTGTTCGACCAGGTCGACGCGCTGCAGGTCGACGGTCGCTGGCACGCGGTGGCCCGTGGCGTGCTGCGCGACGAACTCGCCGCCCAGCAGCGGACCCTGACCGAGCAGGTGCTGTCGGTGCCGGGCAGTAGTGCCGACGCCAAGGTCGCACACTGGATCGGCCGTGACGATCCATCGCTGCGCTTCACCCTGGCGATGCTCAACGAACTGGCCGCGCAGAAGAACCTCGACTACCCGACCACGTCGGTGGCCGTGCAGCGGCTTTCGCAACTGTCGGCCAAGCGCTGAGGCATCGCGGGAGCGGGCGAGTCCCGCTCCTGCACGGCCGGCCGGGAGGTTATGCTGGGGCCATGAGCACGCCCCGCATCGCCTTCCTGGCCAGCCCTACCGACGAAGCACGCCACGCGCTTTCCGAACTGGAGGCGCGCCATGGCGCCTGCGAGCCCGAAGAGGCCGACGTGCTGTGCGCGCTCGGCGGCGACGGCTTCATGCTGCAGACCCTGCATCGCCATGGCGGCCTGGGCAAGCCGGTGTTCGGCATGAAGCTGGGCACGGTCGGTTTCCTGATGAACCACTACCGCAGCGAAGAGCTGCTCGAGCGCATCGCCGCGGCCGAGCCGGCCAAGCTGCGTCCGCTGGAAATGCTGGCCTTGACCGATTCCGGCGCCAGCATCGCCTCGCTGGCCTACAACGAGGTCTCGCTGCTGCGTCAGACCCGCCAGGCCGCGCACCTGAGCATCGACCTCAACGGCCAGACCCGGGTCGACGAGCTGGTCTGCGACGGGGTCCTGGTGGCCAGCCCGGCCGGCAGCACCGCCTACAACTTTTCCGCCCATGGCCCGATCCTGCCGCTGGGCTCGCACACCATCGCCCTGACCCCGATCGCCCCGTACCGGCCGCGTCGCTGGCGCGGCGCCATCCTCAAGGCGCATACCGAGGTGCGCTTCCGCGTGCTCGATCCGTTCAAGCGCCCGGTCAGCGCCACCGCCGATTCGCATGAAGTGCGCGACGTGGTCGAGGTGACGATCCGCGAATCCAGCGAGCGTTCGGTGACCCTGCTGTTCGACCCGGAGCACAACCTCGAGGAACGGATCCTCAGCGAGCAGTTCGTGGTCTGACGCCCCGCCGTTATCCGGGTATGCTGCACCTAGCCGCGATCCAGGCGGCCGTTGCAACCACATTCCGGACAGGGGAGGGGTCTCCTATGATGGACAAGAGTCTGCTGCTGCTATGCGCACTGCTGGCCGCGCCGCCGGCGTTCGCCTGCGGCATGACCAGCAAGCTGACGCCGCTGGAGCAGGTGGCCGGCGGCACCACGGTGGACGACGCGTCGGGCGAACTGCCGGCGCCGGTGGTCGTGGTCACCGAGATCGTGCGCGGCATCGGCTCCAGCCATGCCAATTGCGACGATACCGGGCTGCTGTCGATGAACGTGCAATGGCCACGGGGCAAGTACAAGCTGCGCGATGTCGGCTTCGAGTTCAGCGTGGTCTCGGGCGGCAGCGTCTATCCGATCTTCCCGCAGGGCCCGCAGCAGGCGCCGGTGGATGGCCGCACCAGCGACTTCCTCTTCATGTGGCGCGATGGTCCGCCAGCCCAGCAGAAGGCCTTC
>SEHC01000298.1 GCA_004173415.1 Lysobacteraceae bacterium | reverse complement strand
TTGCGATGGGCCGAATCGACTTCGGTACGCGAGGGCATGCCGAACAGGCCGCCAAGCAGCTCCACTTCGCGCTGGATGCCGGCGCGCAGGCGCATCTGCGCATTGGTCAGCGCGCCGGAGACCTCGCGGAATTCGAGTGATAGCGCGATCTCGCCATAGGCCTGCTCGGCCGCGTCGATCCACAGGTCGAACAGGGCACGGGCGCTGGTGATCTGGCGACCCGGCTCCTCGCGTGCGGCGAGCTTGTCCTCGAACGCCTCGAAGGCGCGCTGCGCGCACTTGAGCATCAGCGCATTGAAGGCGTCGCTGCGCTGCTGGTAGTCCTGCTGGGCCAGCTGCAGCGCCTGCCAGCGTTCCTGGTGCTCGCGGTACTGGCCGAAGGCCGGCAATTGCTGCCAACGGCGGCTGTATTGCTGGAACTCGCCGAGCAATGGCCTGACCTGGTCCAGCCATTCGTCCAGTCCATGCGCACCCGGCCCGCGCATGGCCTTGAACAGGTCGGTGAAGGGATTGCCATCGGCATTGGCGCCAAGCGCGCTGCGCCAGGCCTGGCCGACGTCGGCGGCGCTGCTGTCCCGGCCGGCGAACTGCGCGGCCAGTTGCTGCATCTGCCCGTACCAGTCACGCGCCTGCTGGTTGAAGCGATCGACCGCGTCATTGGCCGGGCTGCGCCCGGCCGGCAGCAACTGGGTCCACCAGTCCATCGCCTGGCGCCAGTGCTGCGAGGCCGGCTGCTGCGGCGCGGCGGCGCCCAGTCCGGCCTGGCGCATCGACTCCCCCCAGGCGCTCCAGTACTGGCGCGCCATGGCCTCGAAATCCCCCGCATCGCCGAATCCGGACTTCAACATCGCCATTCCTCCAGGGTCGTGGCCCGATCATAGCAACCGCGGGTTTCGGCCGTGCCGGCAGCCCTCAGGGCTTGGGAATGCGCAGGGTCTTGCTGATCATCAGCGAGCCGGAGACGGCGAACAGCAGCACCAGCGGATGCAGCAACCACGGACCCAGGCGGACCTGGCCCAGCCACACCGATTCGCCCACCGCGCCGTTGGCCGCGGCGATCGCCAGCACCACCACCAGCGCCAGGCTGGTCGGGATCGGCGTGCCCTCGAAATACTTGACCTTGTCGTCCTCGCCGGACAGGGCTTCGGCGGTGACGTTGTAACGGGCCAGCCGGCTGACCCCGCAGCAGACGAAGTAGCTCAGCACCACCCAGTCCCATCCGCCCTGCAGGCCGCAGGCATAGGCCAGCGCCGCCGGCGCCACGCCGAAGGAAATCACGTCGGCAAGGGAATCGAGCTCGCGGCCCAGGGTCGAGGACGACTTGCGCCAGCGCGCAATGCGGCCGTCCAGCGCGTCCAGGACGAAGGCCAGCGGGATCAGGGCCATGCCGGCCATCAGGTCGCGCAGGTTGCCCTCGTGCAGGTAGCGCATCGATGCGAACACCGCGCCGGTGCCGCAGAAGGCGTTGCCCAGGGTGAACCAGTCGGCCAACTGGAACTCGCGCAGCATGGAGAAATGGCGTGGCATGTCGGTCCCGGGTTCAACAAGAGGCGGACAGCCTGCCAAAACCGGTGTGAAGCAAGCAAGCGGGCACGTTGGCCGTAGAGGTCATGGGCAGGGAACCGCAGCCTCTCCGGCGCGCCGGAACCGCCGCTTCGCGGGGCGCCCACCGTGCGCAAAGTCCAGTCAGCTGCACCCGGCCCTGGCCCATGGGCCGGGGCGGCAAACGCCTGGTCAACGCGGAATCGCGAACTGCCCCGCTTCGACCGTGCCGGCACCGCGCGGCACCGCTTCGATCATCGCGTCGCCGGGCAGGCTGCCCTTGCCGTCCAGGTGCGCCTCGACCCGGTCCAGCGCCGCATACACGTAGGGCAACAGCGGCACGTAGCGGGCGCCGTACGCCGGCAGCGCCAGGAAGCCATCGAAATGCTGTGCGTTGCGCACCTGCCAATAGCTGACCTGGCGGCCCGCGGCCCGGGCCGCGGCCACGTATGGCGCACTGGTGAACGCAGGCGGCACCAGCCCGTCGTCCAGCCCGTGCACCACCACCACCGGCAGGCCCTCGCGCGGCAGCGAGGCGGCCGTGGCGGCAAGCCCGCGCTGGAAGGCCGAATCGGCCGGCTGCTGCAGCAGGCCGCGCAGGCATTGCAGCCCGGGCAGCGTGTAGTCGGGGGGCGCGAGTTTCGCATCAACGATGCCGACACCTGCGCCAGGCGGGATGCCGCTGCCGTCGGACCACCAGGCGGCGCGCTCGATCGCAGTCGCTTCGCGGGCGCTGAAGTCCGGATTCTGCGCCGAGAACCCGTACCCGCAGGCATGCTCGCCGACCCCGGAGCGGGCATAGGCCGAGGCATAGGTCACCGCGACCGCGCGCCACAGGTCGAAGCCGACGCTGAGCGCGCCGGCGGTCAGCGCCGGCGTGGTCCAGCCGCGGCTGCGCAACTGCGCGTGCGCATCGGCGGCCTGCGCCTTCGCATCGGCGCCCTGCACCAGTCCGGCTGCCTTCAGCGCCGCGCAACGCGCGGTCCACAAGGGCTCGGCCTGCGCACGCAGGGGCGGCTGCGGCAGCGAGTCGGCCGGCAGGTCGAGCAATGCGCAGGGCATCAGCATCGCCGCGTCGGTGGTCAGCGCGTACAGCGTGGCGCCACCCGGGGTGGGCAGGTAGACGTTGGGCTCGCCCGCGACCACCGCGTCCAGCCAGTCGCCTTCCAGTTCGGCTGCGCGCAGGACCGCGCCTCCCCCATTGGAAATACCGACCGCGATGACCCGGGTGTTGGCGAAGGTGAAAGACGGCGCCTGCGGGTAAGCCTGGTTCAACGCAGACAGGGCGAAAGCGGCCGCCTGCTTCACGTGGCGGCCCCAGTCCGCTTCGGGGTTGTCGCCGGAATGGGCGTGCTTGAAGGCCACGCCGCTGGCCCCGGCCGGCACCTCGGGCACGAAGGCCAGCGTCTCGCCGAGTTCGCCGCGCGTGCCATCCAGGCGCACGCCGGTGTGGCTGTCGATGTCGTAATAGTCGGTGCCCGCGCCCTTGTCGGTGTAGGCGACCGCGCAGCCCCTGGTCGGCGACGCTGCCGTAGGCCTGTCCGTAGGCGCCACCCGGCGACAGGTCGGCGATGCCTCGCCAGTTGTTCCAGATGGCGCGGCGGCGCAATTCGGCCGCGGTCGGCCGCGCCGGATCGGCAAAGACTGGCGCGGTCATCGCCCGCAGCCCGTCCAGGCCCAGTCCGGCGGTCAGCAGGTCGTCGCCGTTGCGGTGCTCGGTGATGCGCTGCGCTTCGGTCACTCGGGCCTCCTCGGCCGCGGGACGATGTGCGGCGGTGCTGCAGGCAGCCAGCGCGACGCTGGCCAGGATCAGGGATGGCAATCGCATCACGGGGTTTGGCCCAGGCTTCCGGTTCATTGCAGCAACCTAAAGCAAGTGCGCCGCGCGGTCATCGTACTTTGGTACCACGCGGCGTGCGGCATATGCTGCTAGGGTTCGTTTCCCCGGTACCGACCGTCCATGAAGCCTGCCCCGCCCGCATGCCCAAGCTGCTGATCGCCGACGACCACCCCTTGTTCCGGGCGGCGCTCCGCGGCGCGGCGGCCGACGCGGTGGCGCAGATGTCGGTGCTCGAGGCCGAGTCGCTGGACGGCGTGCTGGCCGCGCTCGAAGCCCATGCCGACATCGACCTGGTGCTGCTTGACCTGCACATGCCCGGCAACCACGGGCTGGCCGGGCTGGCGGCGATCCGCGCCCAGTACCCGCAGGTGGCGGTGGTGGTGGTCTCGGCCAACGACGACCCGCGCGTGGTCCGTCGCGCGCTGGACCACGGCGCCGCCGGCTACCTGCCCAAGAGTTCCGGGCTGGACGAACTGCGCGAGGCGATCCGCTGCGTGCTGGCCTGCGAGCAGTGGCTGCCTTCCTCGCTGCGTGGCGCGGTGTCGCGCGCCCAGTCCTCGCAACACGACGCCGACCTGGCCGCGCGCCTGGCCAGCCTGTCGCCACAGCAGTTCCGGGTCCTGACCCTGGTCGCCGAAGGCCTGCTGAACAAGCAGATCGCCGATCGCCTGGACGTGCAGGAACGGACCGTGAAGGCGCACCTCACCGCGATTTTCGAGCGCATGGGCGTGCGCAACCGGACCCAGGCCGGGGTGGTCCTGCGCGAGCTGGAGCTGAGCGACCCGGCGCGCCAGATCGAAGGCTGACCGCGTTCGCTGGCCGCCGGACCCTGCTTACTGCGTAGTTGGGACCGATGGCCCCTGCCGTGGCGTGACCCGCCCACGGACCCGGCCGGCATGTCGGGAGGGCGGCATTGCAAGCGGACTGCAAGAACATCCTGTTCTC
>SEHC01000297.1 GCA_004173415.1 Lysobacteraceae bacterium | reverse complement strand
TGCCGCGTCCGCACCGGCCGCCACGGCGCAGGCGGCGACCCCGGCCGATGACTATGGCAAGGCGCGCGCGGTGGTCGAGGACCTCATGCGGATCCCCGCGCCCGAAGGCGTGCAGGAAACCTACAAGGCCCGGATCGGCGGCATCGAGCAATGGATCAGCGTGCGCGGGCAGGACCGTCGCAATCCGCTGGTGCTGTTCATCCACGGTGGGCCGGCCACGCCGCAGATTCCCAGCTTGTGGCAGTTCCAGCGACCGCTGGAGGAATACTTCACCGTGGCCAATTACGACCAGCGCAGCGCGGGCAAGACCTTGCGCGAGACGCCGCCGGACGTGGTCGCCGGCACGCTGCGCATCCAGACCTATGTCGACGACGCGATCGAGATCGCCGAGCACCTGCGCGAGCGCCACGGCAAGGACAAGGTGATCCTGATGGGCCACAGCTGGGGCACGATCATTGGCATGCACGCGGCCTTGAAGCGGCCCGACCTGTTTCATGCCTACGTTGGCATCGGCCAGGTGATCGACACGATGGAGAACGAGCGGTTGAGCGTCCAGTACGGGCTGGAGCAGGCGCACAAGCATCGCAACGAAGTGGCCGTGCGCGAGATCGAAGCGATCCTGCCTTACCCGGGCACCGCGCCGCTGACCCGCGAGCGCATCGTCGCGGCGCGCAAGTGGCCGCAACACTACGGCGGGCTGAGCGCCTTCCGCGAGACTTCGACGTACTATTTCGGGGCGGCGAGGCTGTCCCCGGACTACAGTGCCGAAGACCGCGCCGCGCTGAACCAGGGCAGCCTGGCCACTCTGGACCAGGTGATGGGCGAATTCCTGGCCGTGGATTTCAAGCCGGTGCGCGAGTTCCCGATCCCGGTGGTGATGTTCATGGGCCGCCATGACTACACCACGCCCTCGGCGCCCACCGAACAATGGCTGGCGCGGGTTCGCGCGCCGTACAAGCGGGGCGTCTGGTTCGAGCATTCGGCGCACATGATTCCTTGGGAGGAGCCCGGCAAGACCCTGGTCAGCCTGCTGGCCCACGTCAGGCCGCTGGCGCAACCGCAGCCCGAGGGCGCTGCCGGGCATCGAGGGCATTGAAGCGACTGGGTGGCGCGCCGGCTTGCGGCGTTCCCCTCGTCCGGCTTTCGGCCAGCTTCTCCTGCAAGGAGAGAAGCACTCCTGCTGCGACTACGGGTTACTCGACCGCCCGGGCCGCGAACGACTCGGCCAGGTAGTCGATCATCACCCGCACTTTCGCCGGTGGCCGGCGGTCGGGTGGATAGAGCACGTGGATGCCGCCGAGATCCATCGGCGGGCGATCCAGTTCCAGCACCACCAGTTCGCCGCGCGCCACCGCTTCGCCGACGATGAAGTTCGGCTGGTAGATGATGCCCTGGCCACGCACGGCCGCTTCCAGCAGCGCGTCGCCGTTGTTGGCCAGCAGGTTGCCACTGACCGGCACGCGGTGTTCGCCGCCCGCGCCGAAGGCCCAATGCTTGCCCTGCATGCTGGAGAGCGTGTAGCTGAGGCAGTTGTGCTGGCTCAGCTCGGCGATGCGCCGCGGCACGCCGCGCCGATCGAGGTAGTCCGGCGAGGCGCATACCCGCATCGGGCTGTCGCCCAGGCGTCGCGCCTGCAGCGGACTGTCGGCGAGGCGGCCGATGCGCAGGGCCAGGTCCCAGCCGCCGGCGATGAGGTCCAGTTCGGCGTCGCTGAGGCCGAGCTCGACGGTGACCTCCGGGTGCCGCTGGCAGAACAGTGGCATCAGCGGGGCGACGAAGCAGCGGCCGAACGAAAGCGGCACGTTCATGCGCAGGCGGCCGGTCGCCTTGACCCGCTGCGAGGCGACGGCCGCCTCGGCCTCGTCGATGTCCGGCAGGATCCGCAGGCAGGCCTCCAGGTAATGGTTGCCGGCCTCGGTCAGGCTGAGCTGACGGGTGGTGCGATGGAGCAGCTTCACTCCCAGCCGCGCCTCCAGCGCATTGACGTGCTTGGTGGCCATGGCCGGTGACATGCCCATGTGCCGGGCCGCGGCCGACAGGCTGCCTTCGGTGGCGGCGTGCACGAAGACCCGCATGCTGGTCACCCGGTCCATGCTCTGGCTCCTACCATTGGTGCGAAGTCTTGATGGATTTTACTGGGTTCCTCTTCCTGCGTGTTTAATCCACGATGGCATTCTGCATTCGATGAGGATTTCCCATGCATGACCGCACTCTCCCCGGCGCCGGCGCCGATCCGCGCATGCCGGTGCTGTTCGTTCCCCACGGCGCCGGTCCCTGCTTCTTCATGGACTGGAGTCCGGCCGACACCTGGCATGGCCTGGGCGCTTTCCTGCGGGGCGTGGCCGACACGCTGCCGGCGCGCCCGCGCGCCATCCTGCTGGTCTCCGGGCACTGGCTGGAGCAGGCCTTCAGCCTTACCGGCCACGCGCGCCCGCCGCTGATCTACGACTACAACGGCTTTCCGCCGCACACCTACGAGCTGACCTATCCGGCGCCGGGCGAGCCAGGCCTGGCCGAACGGATCCGGCAGCAGCTGGACGCGGCCGGGATGGCGGCCCGGATCGATGGCACGCGCGGCTACGACCACGGGGTCTTCATCCCGCTGAAATTGATGTTCCCCGACGCCGACATCCCGGTGGTCCAGCTCTCGCTGCGCCGCGACCTGGATCCGGGCGCGCACCTCGCCGCCGGCCGCGCGCTGGCCTCGCTGCGCGACGAGGGCGTGCTGATCGTCGGCAGCGGCATGAGCTTCCACAACATGCGCGGCTACGGCGATCCCCGCTTCACGCCGGTCTCGGCCCAGTTCGACGACTGGCTGAGCGCGGCGGTGGAGAGCGCGCCGGCACGCCGCGATGCGCTGCTGCGCGACTGGACCCAGGGACCGCACGCGCGCCTGTGCCATCCACCGGGCGGCGAGGAGCACCTGATCCCGTTGCTGGTCACCGCCGGCGCGGCCGACGGTTCCGAAGGCCGCAAGGCGTATTCGGAAAAGATCATGGAGACCACCATCTCGGCCTTCCGTTTCGGCTGATCGCTGCGCGGGCAGGAAACACCGGTTAACCTGTCCCGCACCGATCGAGCCGGGACCGTTGCCGGTTCCGTTGATCAACATCATGCGCAGCTGCCTGCCCCGGCGCCTGTTCTTCTCCACCCATGCCATCGCCATCCGCTATGCGGAGACCTGGGCCCGCAAGTGGGAGGCGGAGATCCGCCTGCATGTCGGCAACCTGGAGGGCGCGGCGATGATCGAGCGACGCGCGCTGCTGGCCCCGGAAGCGCGGCCGCCGCCGGCCTGGACCAGCGCGGACGACTACCGGCGCCGGCGCGGCCAACGAAAGCTTCCTGCTTCGCCGCCCGTCATCGCCGGTCCGACCCACGCCGGCACGGACTGATCGGCTCGCTGCTGCCACGACGGCGGCCGCTGCCGTCCGCCCGGATCCGGCCATGCCGCCGACAGGGCCGGTGCCGTGCGCCCCATCCGTTAGGCCTACACTCGATGCATCCAGCCCCCGGGGAACCGCCATGCGCTCCAGTGTCCTGCTGTGCCTTGCCGCATTCGCGGCTTCACCGGCGCTGGCCGCGCCGGCCTTCGCGCCGGCGGTCAAGGCCGATTACGAGCATCGCCTGGGCGCGCTGTTCGACTGGTTCCACCGCAACCCCGAACTCTCCTACAAGGAAACCAACACCGCGGCGCGGATGGCCAGGGAACTGCGCTCGATTCCCGGCATCGAGGTCACCGAAGGGGTCGGCGGCACCGGCGTGGTCGGGGTGATGCGCAACGGCGACGGCCCGGCCGTGCTGGTCCGCGCCGACATGGACGGACTGCCGCTGAAGGAAGCCAGTGGCCTGGCCAATGCCTCGACCGTGGTCCAGGCCGGCATCGACGGGGTCCAGTCGCCGGTGATGCACGCCTGCGGCCACGACATGCACATGACCTCGCTGGTCGGCACCGCCCTGCGCCTGGCCGCGATGAAGGAGGCGTGGCGCGGCACGGTCGTGTTCGTGGTGCAGCCGGCCGAAGAACGCATCGGCGGTGCGCGCAAGATGCTGGAGGACGGCCTGTACACGCGCTTCCCCAAGCCCGACTACGCGCTGGCCCTGCACGTCGACGCCGACTCGCCGACCGGCACGCTCATCGCCGATCCGGGCATCGCCGCCTCGTCGTCGGACAGCGTCGACATCACCATCCACGGCGTCGGAGCCCATGGCGCGTACCCGCACCAGGGCAAGGACCCGATCGTGATGGGCGCGGAGATCGTGCTGGCCTTGCAGACCTTGGTCAGCCGCGAGATCTCGCCGCTGACCCCGGGCGTGGTCACCGTCGGCGCCTTCCATGCCGGGGCCAAGCACAACATCATCTCCGACCGCGCCGAGTTGCAGCTGACCGTGCGGTCCGACGACGAGACGGTGCGCAGGACGCTGCTGGATGGGATCCGGCGCATCGCCCAGAACGTGGGGCGCATGAACGGCATGCCCGAAGACCGGCTGCCGGAAGTGAAGGTCTCGATCGAATCGACGCCGGTCACCCTCAACGACGGCGCGCTCACCGCGCGCATGCGCACCGCGCTGGCCGCGGCCTTCGGCGCAGCGGCGCTGAATTCGCCGCCGCGCACCGGCATGGGCGCGGAGGATTTCGCGTACTTCGTCCAGCCCGAACTCGGCGTGCCCGGCTTCTACTTCTACGTCGGCGGCACCCCGCAGGCGGCCTTCGACGCGGCCAGGGCCGGCGGTGCGCCTGTTGCCGGACACCACTCGCCGTTCTTCAGGATCGATCCCGAACCGTCGGTGCGGCTGGGCACCGAGGCCATGACCGTGGCGGTGCTGGAGCTGCTGGGCAAGGTCGCGGCGACGCCCTGACTCGTCGCCTGCAGGTTCGCTGGCGCGCCGCCGGCGGCCTCCGTTATTGTGTCGCCCTGCCGAGCGGGCGCCTTCCCATGAACGAACCAGAGCAAGTGCCGGGCCATGCCGGCCAGGACCACTGCGAGAACTGCCATGCCGCGTTGCGGGGCGAGTTCTGCCACCACTGCGGGCAATCCATCCACAACCCGGTGCGCCATGCCGGCCATGCGCTGGAGGAATTGTTCGAGTCGTTCTGGCACCTGGACGGGCGCGTGTTCCGTACCCTGCGCGACACCCTGGTGCCGGGGCGGACCGCGACCGAATATCTCGCCGGCCATCGCCAGCGCTACCTGCCGCCGCTGCGCCTGTTCGTGGTGATGAGCCTGCTGGCGTTCTTCATCGGCCAGCTGACCATCCACCTGGACAGGGAGCCGATCACCCTGCGTACCGACACCCGCGCGATCCTTGAGAGCCGCACGGTCGAGGAAGTACAGCGCAACCGCGATGAAATGCTGGCCCGGATCGAACAGTCGCGGGTCAAGGCGGGCAAAGTGTTGCCGGTGGACGCGGCGCTGATCGCCGCGCAGGTCCAGATCCAGGGCGAGGCCGCCAACCGGATCAAGGAGCTGGGCGGGAGCAAGCCGTCCGTCGCCGACGCCCTTCGCCAACCGCTGGCTCACCGCGCGGGTGGTCCAGGGCCGGGACAACATCGAGCGCATGGACGGGCGGCCGGACCTGATGTTCAAGGCGTTCATGAGCTCGCTGCCCTCGGCCCTGTTCCTGCTGGTGCCGGTGTTCGCGGTGATGCTCAAGCTCGCGTACGTGTTCAAGCGCCGGCTCTATCTGGAGCACCTGGTGGTGGCGCTGTACAGCCACGTGTTCCTGCTGATGGCGCTGACCACGCTGTTCCTGTCGTTCTTCCTGGCCGGGTGGCTGCAGGCGCACGCCAACTGGCTGTCGGTGTGCGTGTACGTGGCCAGCGCGGCGCTGATCACCTGGATACCGCTGTACCTGCTGTTCACCCAGAAGCGGGTGTACGGCCAGGGCTGGCCGATGACCCTGGTCAAGTACACGGCCATCGGAATCGCCTACGTCTACCTGCTGGCGCTGGCCGTGGCGCTGATGTTGCTGGTGACCCTGGTCAAGGCCTGAGCCGCGACGCGGCAGCGCGTGGCGGGGCGCGCCGGTTGCGCGCGGCCACGCAGCTTGCTGCGGGTGCTGATTGCTAGGGGGCCTGAGCGAGGTCCTTGCGCAGGCTCAACGCTTCGTCTGCGCGCATGAAGACCTGCTGGGTGGGTTCCCGGCTGTCCGCAGCGGCCGCCGACGCGAGCAACAGCGATAGGCCTTTTCCGCCCTGGGCGTTGGCGACTTCCTCCAGCCGCTGCAGGGTGGCGACGGTGTCGTCGCCCTGGAGCACCGCGATGAACTCGCCACTGCCGGTGACCCGGTTGAGCACATCGCCGCGCGGGCCGTGCAGGCATTGCTCCAGGTCGTGCTCCAGTTGCTGCAGCGCCTTTTCCACGCCGCGCTCGCCCATGCGCGACACCAGTCCGGCGTAATCCTGCAGCTCGATGATCGCCACGCTGTAGCCGGCCTGCGGTGGAGGTTCCACTTCGGCCGTGGCCACGGACACCGGCGCCGGTTGCAGGATAGATTCGATTTCGGAATCGCGTTCGCGGCTGCGGCCCTCGAGCAGGGCCATGGTCAGCCGTCCCAGCGCCTCCAGTGCGCTGCGCTGGGCTGCGGTCAGCTGGCGCGGCTCGTGGTCGACCACGCAGACCGTGCCGATTGGCGCGCCTTCGGGTGTCAGCAGCGGCGCGCCGGCGTAGAAGCGCGCGGAGAAATCGCCGGCCACCGAGGGGAAGTCCGCGAAGCGCACGTCCTGGCTCAGGTCCTTTACCTCCATGAACTCGTTGGGCGTGCGGATCGCGGTGTCGCAGACCGCGACGTCGCGTGGCGTCTGGCTGTCGTCGATGCCGATCCTCGCCTTGAACCATTGCCGGTCGCGGTCGATCAGCGAGACCAGCGCCACCGGCGTATCGCACACCGCCGCGGCCACGCGCACGATGTCGTCGTAGGCCGACTCGGGCAGGCTGTCGAGGATGCGATAGCGGTCCAGCGCACGCTGGCGGGTGAATTCGTCCACTTCGGGAGTCGAGGTGTTGTCATTCATGCATGCGCCTGCTTCGGCAAGGTCGATGCACGGAACTCTAGGGGCGCGTGTCTGAAGTGGGCGTGCAGGAAGCCGGGATCAAGCGGACGACGAGCGTGGTCCCGGTCGCCACTGCGGCGCCACGCGCGCAGGGCGCGCGGACCAGCCCGGTTCTCGGTCCCGCCTGAATCCGCTAAGGTGCCCAGGTCCCGCATGGCGCTGATCTCGTCGCCCATCGCAGGCCACTTCTCCTGCCCCGTACGCCAAGGACCCTGCCATGCCTGCTGCCGTTCTTCCACGTATTGCCCTGGCCTTCGCCCTGGCGCTGTCGTCGCCGCTGGCCATCGCCGCGGGCGAGGCAAAGCGTCCGATCACCGCGCAGGACCTTTGGGCGGTCAAGCGCGTCGGCGCGCCGGCGCTGTCGCCCGATGGCGCGCGCGCGGTGGTCAGCGTGCAGGAATGGTCGATCGAAAAGAACAAGCCCAGCGCCAGCCTGTGGCTGGTCGAGGTGGCCAGCGGCAAGGTCCGCCGCCTCACCACCGGCGAAAGCAGCGACGGCGCCGCCCAGTGGAGCCACGACGGCAGCCGCAT
>SEHC01000296.1 GCA_004173415.1 Lysobacteraceae bacterium | reverse complement strand
CCATCGCCTGGTCGACGCAGCTTTCCTCCGCCTGCGGTTGCGATCTTGTACGGCCCGGCTGGGCCAGGGGAAACATATGAATCCGATGATGGTCGCGTGCCTGGGACTGGCGCTGATGGGATCTGTGCCGCCGGCCCAGGCACGCGACCATCATCGGATTCATATGTTTCCCCTGGCCCAGCCGGGCCGTACAAGATCGCAACCGCAGGCGGAGGAAAGCTGCGTCGACCAGGCGATGGAAGCGCCGGGTTTGCGGGGATACGCCCGCGGCGGCGATATCGTCGCAGTGCCTGCGCGCCGGCGGGGCAGTCGGTCGGCCGTGATCGGTCAGCGATAGCTGGCCTGCGCCTGGGTCCGTGGGGTCTGGGCCGCAGGCGAGGTGGAGCAGCCCATCGCCACGCGTGAGCTGTGATACCTGACGAACACCGGTTCCCTGCGCGGCGCACGCCCCAGGCCCATCGGCTGGTGGCAGCCCCCGCGATCGGGAAGGAACAGGTACCGGTTCAGCGTTCCTGGCTTGCGCAAGCAGCCGCACCGCCGAGGCGGGCCTTGCCGGTGCAGTTGCCGGCCGCCGGCGTGCGCTGGCTGGCGCTGGGGGTGGAAGCGGGTCGGCTGGCGCTGCTGACCGCCGGGGCCGCCGCGGACGGGCGGACGCGTGGACGCATGTTGCCACCGGTTTCGCGCGGCCAGCCGATGGTCACCACGAAGCCCTCCGCCGTTTCCCTCACCACCCTGATCCGCTGGCTGCCATCGGGGGAGACCCAGGACTCGCCGACCTTGAACATCGAGCCCTCGTTGTTCGAGCGATCGGCTGGAGGCTGGTCCGCATCGACGCTGTAAGCCGTGCCCGGTACGGGATCACCCGCGTGATTGAAGCTGGTGGCGACCGCATGGATGATCACCGCATCGCCGGCCAGTTGCGACTCATAGGTGCCGATGCGCCGGCGCGCTTCGACCCGGTAGGTGTAGATGCCGCGGGAGTCGGGATTGCGGGTGTACAGGGTGATGGCCTGCAGGTTGCCCGAGCCCGCCAGGCTGGCGCGGTCCAGGACCAGTTCCCGATGCGCGCCCCCCACCCCCACCGAAAGCTGGCGCGCCGGCTCCAGCCATCCCAGGCGTTCACGCTGCACCGTGTTGATGTGCTTGGGCAGCCGGCCGTAGGTCACCGTGCTGGCTGCATTGCTCCAGGCATCGCTCATCACGTCCCAGGGATTGTCGTAGGTATCGTCGTCACCATCGGAGTTGTCCGAATGCGGCAGGCCGTAGCCATGGCCCATCTCGTGCGCCAGCGGCGCCAGGTTGGCGAACGACCAGGGTGGATTCCAGGTGTTGCGGATGCACTGCTCGACGCCCTCCAGCAGCCCGCAGGCGCCGCCGCCCCAGGCAGAGCCATCCAGGTCGCCGTTGAACATCATGTTTACGCCCTGCACTGCATTGAAGTCCACCACCGGATCGGCCAACGCGGCGCAATCCCTGAACAACTGGTTGAGGTTGGCCTTGTCCTTGCCGTCCACCGTGGTGATGTAGAAGCTGCGCGGCTGCGGCAGGGTGAACCAGCCGTAGGCGCTGCTGCCGGTCAGGTTGATCTTGCCGTAGGAAACTTCAGACCAGTAATGCCCCAGGCGCCCGGCCGTGTTGCCGTACTGGTCGTTGAAGAAGGTCACCGGATTCTGCTCGGTGGCGATGTCGCTGAACTTGCAGGCCACGGTGACCCAACGGGTGTTGCCGGTGATCTTGGCTTCGACCAGCGCCTTGGAGGACGCCGGCAGCCAGGCGCGGTCGGCCGGGACGATGGCGGTGATGGTCGCTGCGCCAGCACCGCCCTTGGCCGGCGAGAACTCCACCGCCACGCGCCGGTTGCCGAGTGCGTACAGATCCACCGCCGCGCGACGCGCCTGGGCCGGGTCCAGCGCGCGGCGGCTGCCGTCGTCGCCGACCAGCGTGGCGAGGAAACGCGACGGCAGCCGCGCCTTGCCCTGCACCACGGCAGGATCGCCCCAGCGCAATTCCAGCTGGCCCTGCACGGTTTCCGCGCTGGCAGCCGGCAGGGCCGTCATGAGCATCAGTCCCAGGCAGGACGCAACGAACCTGTTCATGTCTTCCCCCGTCGACCCCTGGGTCGTATCCGCGATCGCGTATGCCCCGCATGGTGCAACGAATAAGGCCCCCCGCCAAGGGCGGAAGCGGGGAGATGCACTTCCATTGCGCTGTTTCGTGACCTGCGGCCGTGGCAAGCTGCCCCGCCGCCACGTTTGCACGGAGCAACCCTTGATCCAGACCCCCGATTACCGCGCCCTCCTCGATACCGCGATCGCCGAAGCCCGCCAGGGCCTGGCCGAAGGCGGCATCCCGATCGGCGCCGCCCTTTTCCACGACGACGGCCGCCTGCTCGGCTGTGGCCACAATCGCCGCATCCAGGAGGACGATCCCTCCATCCACGGGGAAACCGATGCATTCCGCAAAGCCGGCCGCCAGCGCCGCTACCGCGATACGATCATGGTCACCACCCTGGCCCCGTGCTGGTACTGCAGCGGCTTGGTGCGCCAGTTCAACATCGGCACGGTGGTGGTGGGCGAATCGGTGAACTTCAGCGGCGGCATCGACTGGCTGCGCGAGGGCGGCGTCAACGTCGTCGACCTGCGCAACGAGGAATGCATCGCCATGCTGGGCGATTACATCGCCGCCAATCCGGAAGTGTGGAACGAGGACATCGGCGAGGGATGAAGCCCTGACCCCTGCGCGGATCGCGGCCCGGCCTGCTTACCCATCCGGGTCCGCGCCATTCCGGCGCGGGCCGGACCTGCCACGCATGCACCCCCGGCGCCACTGGCGGAGAAGTCCACGGCAAGCCGCCGCCGGTGCAAACTTCCCGGATCGCCGCCTTGCGCCTTACCCGCGGCCGGCGCGCTCCGGATCGAAGTCGATCCCGCTGATGTTGCGGTGCCCGGCGTGGGCCTTGATGTGGACCACGATGTCGATGGTCATCATCAGCAGGCGCTTGATGATGGCGAATTCCAGCCCCGCCCCTTCGGTCGAGGCCTTGACCATCAACGCCAGCTGGTCCCAGGTCTGGCTGGTGCTGCCGGCGTGGCAACTGGTGATCGAGCCGGGATGGCCGGAAGCGCAGTTGCGGATGAAGTAGAAGGATTCGTCGCCACGCAGCTCGGCCAGGATGATCCGGTCGGGCTTCATGCGCAGGCAGGCTTCCATGCAGCTCTTGGCGGTGACGTTGGCATTGCTCTGGCCGCCCTTGGAGTAGAGCAGGTGCACCGCATTGGGCTGGCTGATGAACAGCTCCCGGGCATCCTCGATGGTGACCAGGCGTTCGTCGGCCGGGATGTGGTCGACCAGCGATTTCATGAACGTGGTCTTGCCGCT
>SEHC01000295.1 GCA_004173415.1 Lysobacteraceae bacterium | reverse complement strand
ACGCCGCGGTACCAGACCGTGTACCAGAGCGAGGCGAACGGGAACTTCATGCCGGTGGCGGCACCGGTGATCAGCGCCACCAGGCTGACCATGGCGCAGGTCAGGAACGGGATCAGCACGGCCCACAGGAACGGGAAGCGACGGGCCCAGGCGGAGCAGAGCATCAACCAGCCCACGGTCGGCAATGCCCACAGCGCATAGACCGGGACGATGACCAGGATATTGCCCAGGACCCGCAGCGGATGGGATTCGGTGACCACCGCGCCGGCCGAAGGCAGCCCGTTGATCGCCGCGGCGAGCAGTGAAACCAGCCACAACGCGGCGCCGATGGCCACGCCGACCAGGATCGCGATCACCGGCGCCAGCAGCAGTGCCCAGGCCAGCTTCGACAGTACCGTCTGCGTGTCCGAGACCGGCATCGATTTCCAGAACAGCACGCTGCGGTCGCGGCGCTCGTCGTACAGCGAACCCAGGCAGTAGAAGAACACCACGAAGGCCATGACCGCCATCGCCAGGCCGATGCCGACCACCAGCGACAGGTCCCCGGCGAACCCCATCGCCTGGGCGTGGCCTGGCTCGAGGTTGGTGCTGAGGTTGATGCCGCTTTCGTTGCGGGCCTTCCAGAACAGCGCCGAGGCGATGACCAGCCCGAGTATGGTCATCACCAGGAAGATCGCGCCGGTGATCACCGGCGCCCAGACGAAGCCGCCGCGGTTCTCCCAGAATTCGCGCTTCAACAGCCACTTGAAGGTGTTGGTCTTGTGGTTGGAGGTGGTGACGGCGTTCATGCGTAGGTTCCTTTCATGATGGCCACGAACAGGTCGGCCAGGCCGGGGTTGCGGGTTTCTCCCAGTGCCGCCAGTTGCTGGCGCGGCACGCCGTCGAACAGCATCACGGTCTTGCCGAAGGGCAGGGCACGCTCGTCGATGGGCTTGAGCGCGCGGGCCGCCTCGATGTTCTCGGCCGGGGCAAGCACCTCGGTGTAGCGGTCGGCCACCTCGTCCATGGCCGCGGTCAGCACGATCTTGCCGTCGCGGATGAACATCACGTCGGTCAGGATGTTCTCGATTTCCTCGACCTGGTGGGTGGTGATGATGATGGTCTTCTGCTCGTCGAAATAATCCTCCAGCAGGCGCTGGTAGAACTGCTTGCGATAGAGGATGTCCAGCCCCAGCGTGGGTTCGTCCAGCACCAGCAGTTTGGCGTCGATGGCCATGACCAGGGCCAGGTGCAACTGCACGATCATGCCCTTGGACATCTCGCGGACGCGCAGGTTGGGGTTGAGCTGGGTATTGGCGATGAAGCGCTCGCACTTGGCCCGGTCGAAACGCGGGTGGATGCCGTCGACGAAGTCGATGGCTTCCTTGACCTTTATCCAACGCGGCAGCACGGCCACGTCGGCGATGAAGCAGACATCGTTCATCAACTCGTCGCGTTGGCGGCGCGGGTCCATGCCCAGCACCTTCAACTGGCCCTCGAACGGCACCAGGCCGAGGATCGCCTTGAGCGCGGTGGTCTTGCCCGCGCCGTTGGGGCCGATCAGGCCGATGATCTTGCCCGGCTCGATCTCGAAGCCGGTGTCGTGCAGGGCCAGCTTGTTGCGGTACGCCTTGCGCAGGTTGTGCGCGGACACGACCAGTTCGGAGCCGGCGCGAGCATGGCCGGTTTGGTTGACTACGGCATTCACTTTGCACCCCCTTGGCGCAACAGTTCTTCGGTGGACAGACCCAGGCGTTGGATGCGCTCGGCGACGGCCGGCCATTCCTCGTTGAGGAACCGGTCGCGTTCGCTGACCATCAGTTTCTTGGCCGCTTCATCGGTGACGAACATGCCGAGGCCGCGGCGCTTCTCCACCAGGGCCTCGTCGGCCAGTTCCTGGTAGGCGCGGGAAACGGTGATCGGGTTGAGCTGGTATTCGGCCGCGACCTGGCGGACCGAGGGCAGGGCGTCGCCCGGCTTGAGCACGCCGTCCAGCATCATCGCGATCACGCGATCCTTCAGCTGGCGGTAGATGGGAGCGCCGTCGCTCCACTGGATCGAGGTCAGGGTCATCATGGCTCAGCCCCCGGGACGCAGCGACTGCGCGAATGAGAAATAGGGCATCGACAGGGACGCGCGGCCGCGGCGGTGCCTGTGGGTCGCAGGAGCCACGTCCCCGGCCGCTTCGGCCGCGTTGGCCTCCAGCCCCTCGATGGCCGCCACCGCGGGGCGATCACTGCCTTCCGGGATACGCTGGGCAGTACCGGCAGAGGTCAGGCCGGCGACCAGCAGGACAGCGCTGACCGTGAGGCCGGCGAGTGTGGTGGGCAGTTTGTGGTTCATGGGGTCCCCCGCTGCGTTGGGTGAGTGGTGTTGTATTGAACTATAACACCTAATCGGATCCCGTCAAGCGCTGTGGAACAATCGGCTACCCAACTAAAGGCATACTGCCTGCCGCCTCCCGCAAGGATCACGACGATGAAACTCAAGCTATTGAAAACATTGATTATTGCTGGCGCACTGTGTGGCGCAGGGGTGGCCATGGCGGCCGGATTGCTGGACCGCGAGTACCGTCCGCTGGCCGGCAAGGTGCCGGTGAACCTGAACCAGGCTTACGGCGGCAAGGTCATCCTGGTGGTCAACACCGCCAGCAAGTGCGGTTTCACCCCGCAATACGAGGGCCTGGAAGCGCTGCAGACGCGGTACTCCGCGCGCGGGTTCACCGTGCTTGGCTTTCCCTCCAACGACTTCATGGGACAGGAGCCCGGCAGCGAGGAACAGATCAAGGAATTCTGCACGCTGACCTACGGGGTCAAGTTCCCGATGTTCGAGAAGGTGCAGGTCAAGGGTTCCAAAGCCACGCCGCTGTACCGGCAACTGGCCAAGGCCACGGGGGTCGAGCCGGGCTGGAATTTCCACAAGTACCTGATCTCCCGCGACGGCAGGGTGGTGGCGAATTTCTCCAGCAAGGTGAAGCCGGACGACGCGGCGCTGCTGGCGGCCATCGAACGCGAACTGAAGGCGAATACGCCCGCACGTTAGGCGCGCAGGGCGACGGCAATGCCGCGCATGCGACAATGGCCGCAGCGGGCCGGCGACGGCGCCGAACAACTATTTTCCATCCGGGAGTCGATTGATGAAGTGGGCAATCCGCGGCGCAGCCGCATCGATGCTGGTGGCCATGACCATGCTGGCCGGCAGCGTCACCGCACAGGACAAGACCACGCTGGCCAGCGAGCGCGAGAAATTCAGCTACGCGGTAGGCATGGATTTCGGCAGCCGGATCAAGCCGGTGGTGCCGTTCATGGACATGGCCGCGTTCGAGGCCGCATTGAAGCAGGCCTTCGCCGGCGGCCAGGCGCCGCTGACCGAGAGCGAGGCGCGGGCCGTGGACGAGACC
>SEHC01000294.1 GCA_004173415.1 Lysobacteraceae bacterium | reverse complement strand
AGGCTTCCGCTTCCGCCCCTGCCGATTCGCCCCATGACCGCCCGCCTGCTGCCCCTGCTGTTGCTGCTCGGCTCCAACGTCTTCATGACCTTTGCCTGGTACGGACACCTCAAGTACAAGAGCTCGCCCCTGCTGCTGGCCATCCTGGCCAGCTGGGGAATCGCCTTCTTCGAGTACACCCTGATGGTGCCGGCCAACCGCCTGGGCAGCACGGTGTACACGGTGGTCCAGCTGAAGACCATCCAGGAAATCCTGACCCTGCTGGTGTTCGCCGGCTTCTCCACCTGGTACCTGGGCCAGCCGCTCAAGTGGAACCACTACGCGGCCTTCGTGCTGATCGTGGGTGCCGCGTTCCTGATGTTCTACGAGCCGGCAACCGCAGCTACAGCTTGATCCGCCCCAGCAGGATGTCCTTGAACATCACCCAGTCGCCAGCGAACGAATACAGCGGGTGGCGGAAGGTGGCGGGCCGGTTCTTTTCGAAGAAGAAATGGCCGACCCAGGCGAACCCGTATCCGCAGAAGGCCAGCACGCCCCAGCTGCCGATGAAGTGCAGGCGGCGCGAAACCCGGTTGCTGTGTTCCTGCAGGTAGAACGGGTAGAACTCGCGGAAGCTGGCGAAACGGCTCATGGATCCCCCCTGCAGGCCCGGGCGTGATGGTCGCCCGCATCATGCCGCCCCTGCCCGGCCGGCACAACGCAGCCGTGCAGGCTGGGCCGGGAATCATTCCTGCTGGACGCGCTCCTGGCGCTTGGCCCTTTCCCAGTAGGCTTCCTGCGCCGCCAGCGGCAGTGCGGACAACTGCACCGCATCGTCCGCCGCCAACGTCTCCATCAGGCGGAAACGCCGCTCGAACTTGAGGTTGGCATGGCGCATCGCCGTGCCCACGTCGACCTCGGCATGGCGCGCCAGGTTGGCGCAGACGAACAGCACGTCGCCGATCTCGTCCTCCAGGCGCTCGCGGTTTTCCTGGACCGGGCCGCGGGCGAATTCGGCCCGCACTTCCTCTATTTCCTCATGCAGCTTGGCGATGACCGGGGCCACGCCGGGCCAGTCGAAACCCGCCCGCGCCGCGCGCAACTGCAGTTTCACCGCGCGTTGCCACTCCGGCAGGCCGCGGCCGATGCCGGCCAGCGCCGAGTCGTCCGCATCGCCGGCTGCTTGGCGCTCGCGGCGCTTCAACGCCTCCCATTCGCGGGTCTGGGCCTCGGCATCGGCGACCGTGGCCCCGGCGAAGACATGCGGATGGCGCCGCGTCATCTTGTCGCAGATCGCCGCAACCACGTCGCCGAAACCGAAATCACCCTGCTCCTGGGCCATCTGCGCGTGGAACACCACCTGCAGGAGCAGGTCGCCGAGCTCGTCCTTCAACGCGGGCAGGTCGCCGCGGTCGATGGCGTCGGCGACTTCGTAGGCTTCCTCGATGGTGTACGCGGCGATGCTGGCGAAATCCTGTTCCAGATCCCAGGGACAGCCCTGCTCGCGATCGCGAAGCCGCGCCATGATCTGCAGCAGGCGCTGGATGCCGACCTCCTGACTATCCAATCCAGTCGCTCCATGGAAGTTGCGGGTCACCCAGGGCGATGAAATCGCCGTTCAACAGGGTCGGCCGCTGGTTGTAGCGGAACGCCCTGCCATCGGGCGCGAGCACGGTCCCGCCGGCGGCCTCCAGCACGCACTGGGCGGCGGCGGTGTCCCATTCGGAGGTCGGGCCGAAACGCGGATAGACGTCCATGGCGCCCTCGGCGATGCGGCAGAACTTGAGCGAGGAGCCCAGGCCCAGGGTTTCGATATCGCCGATCCGGCCCAGCATCGCCTCGGTGCGGGCATCGCGGTGCGAGCGGCTGGCCGCCACCCGCAAGGTTCCGGTGGCCGGCGCGCGGGTGCGCAACAGCACATCGGTCTGGCCTTCGCGACGGTAGGCCTCACGGCCGCGCGTGCCATGCCACAGGGCACCGCCGACCGGCGCAAGGACCACGCCGAACACGCTGATGCCCTGGTCGATCAGGGCGATATTGACGGTGAACTCGCCGTTGCGCTTGACGAACTCGCGGGTCCCGTCCAGCGGATCCACCAGCCAGTAGTGCGTCCAATGCCTGCGCGTTTCCCAGGGCACGTCCGCGGACTCCTCCGAAAGCACCGGCCAGCCCGGGGTCAGCCGCTCCAGTCCATCGACGATGATGCGGTGCGCTGCGAGGTCCGCGGCGGTCAACGGACTGGCATCGGCCTTGTGCTCGACCTCGAAGGCCTGCTCGTAGACCTGCAGGATCGCTTCCGCCGCTTCGCGGGCGATCGCGATCACCGCTTCCTGCAGTTCGAAGCTCACCCTGCCCATGCCGGGTTCCGCAACCATTCGCGGGCGATGAACAACGCCGCCAGCGAACGTCCTTCGGAGAAATCCTCGCGCAGCATCAGCTGGTCGAGCGCATCGAGTTTCCACGGCACCACTTCCAGTTCCTCCGGCTCGTCGCCGGGCAGGCGCTCGGGATAGAGGTCGCGGGCCAGGACCAGCCACGACTGGTGGCTCATGTAAGTGGGGGCCAGGCTGAGCGGGCGCAGCACGTCGATGCGACGTGCTCCATAACCCGCCTCTTCCTTCATCTCGCGGTCGGCGGCCTGGGCGGGTGTCTCGCCGGCGTCGATGCGGCCCTTGACCAGGCCGAGTTCGTAGCGATGCACCCCGGCCGCGTACTCGCGGACCAGCAGAACGGTGTCCTCGTCCAGCATCGGCACCACCACCACCGCGCCGTGCCCATTCGGCTTCTGCCGGAAGAAGCGACGTCGCTCGCCGTTGCTGAACTCCAGGTCCAGTTCCTCGACGCGCCGTTCCGAGGCGCCCTCGGACCGCTCGGTGATGCGATGGATGACCGGCAGGCGCCGGCTCACCAGGCACCGCCTGTGCCATGCACGGCAGCGGTCGATATGATGGGCGGATGCAGGAAAAAGATCATGAAGCCCAAATGCTAACAGAGGCCGGTCGCTGGCGGTCGCGGGACCTGGCGGTGCTGTGGCATCCATGCACGCAGATGCGCGAGCATCCCGACGCATTGCCGCTGGTACCGATCCAGCGCGGCGAGGGCGCCTGGCTGGTCGGTTACGACGGACGCCATTACCTAGATGCGGTGAGCAGCTGGTGGACCAACCTGTTCGGCCATTCCGAGCCGCGCATCGCCGCGGCGATCGCCCGCCAGGCGCTGAGCCTGGAACAGGTGATGCTGGCCGGCTTTTCTCATGCGCCGGCGGTGGAGCTGGCCGAACGACTGCTGGCGCTGGCGCCGCGACAACCTGGCCGCGAGCCTTTGGCCAAGGTGTTCTATGCCGACAATGGTTCGGCCGGTGTCGAAGTGGCGTTGAAGATGGCATTCCACTATTTCCACAACCGTGGCGAGCACCGGCGGACCAAGTTCGTGGCCCTGGAGAACGGCTACCACGGCGAAACCCTGGGTGCGCTGGCGGTGGGCGACATCCCGCTGTACCGCCGCGTCTACGCGCCGTTGCTCAGCGAGGCCCTGTTCGCACCCTCGCCGGACCAGTATCTGGCCCTGCCCGGCGAAAACGCGGCTGCTTGCGCCAGCCGTGCGGCCGACGCGCTGGCCGCCTTGCTGGAGCGCCACGCCGGCGAGGTCTGCGCCCTGATCGTGGAGCCGCGGGTGCAATGCGCCGGTGGCATGCGCATGCACGATCCCTCCTATCTCGCCCGCGTGCGCCAGCTCTGCGACCAGCATGGGGTGTTCCTGATCGCCGATGAGATCGCGGTCGGCTTCGGCCGCACCGGTCCGTTGTTCGCCAGCCAGGACAGCGGCGTGATGCCCGACCTGATGTGCCTGTCCAAGGAGCGGCGTGATGCCCGACCTGATGTGCCTGTCCAAGGGCCTCACCGGCGGCTTCATGCCGCTGGCGGCGGTACTGGCGACCCAGCGCATCTACGATGCATTCCTCGACGACTCCCGCGAACGCGCCTTCCTGCATTCGCACAGCTATACCGGCAACCCGCTGGCCTGCGCGGCGGCCCTGGCCACCCTCGACATCTTCGAGCGCGATGACGTGCTGGCCCGCAACCGCGACACTGCCGCCCGCATGGCCGCGCTCGCCCAGTCCTTCGCCACGCATCCGCACGTGGCCGATGTGCGCCAGGCCGGCATGATCGTGGCGATCGAGCTGGCCCAGGACGGAAACCGGGCCACACCATTTGCGGCGAAACGCCAGGTGGGCTTGAAGGCCTACCGGGCGGCGTTGCAGCGGGGCGTGGTCCTGCGGCCGCTGGGCGACGTGCTGTACTGGATGCCGCCCTACTGCGTGGACCAGGCGCAGTTGCAACTGCTTGCCGAAGTGACCGGCGAAGCGCTGGACGAGGCCCTGGCATGAGGCTGACCCGCTGCCACGTAGAGGTGCCGCTGGCCATCGGCGCGACCCTGGCGCTGCCGGATTCGGCCGCCGCCCACCTGGTCCGCGTGCTGCGCCTGCGCGAAGGCGACGACTGCGTCCTGTTCAACGGCGACGGCCACGACTACGCCGCACGCATCGCCACCGCGGGCAAGCGCGAGGTGAAAGTGGAAGTGCTTTCGCGCCTGGCGGTGGACAACGAGTCGCCGCTGCACATCACCCTGGTCCAGGGCATCGCCCGAGGCGAGAAGATGGACCTGATCCTGCAGAAGGCGACTGAACTGGGCGTGGCCGGCTTCGTCCCGGTCCTGGCCGAGCGCACCGAGGTGAAGCTGGATGCCGAGCGCACGTTGAAGCGCATGGCCCACTGGCGCAGCGTGATCGAGTCGGCCTGCGAGCAATCCGGCCGCGCGCGCGTTCCCGCGCTGGCCGAACCGGCGACCCTGGTCGCGGTCCCCGGCGTCCTGCGCGCCGATGCGCTGAAGCTGACCCTGGACCCGGGGGGCGAGCATTCGCTGCCGGGCCTGGCCGCCCCGGCCAGTGCCGCGGTGGCCATCGCCATCGGACCGGAGGGCGGATGGTCGCCACGCGATCGCGAAGCCTTGCGTGGCGCCGGCTTCAGCGGGCTGCGCCTCGGCCCCCGCGTCCTGCGCACCGAAACGGCCGGCCTGGCCGCGATCGCCGCCTTGCAGTCCCGATTCGGCGACTTCTGACGCAGTCGGGGTACGGCTGCCTGTGCGGCCCCGGTGCGTAGCCCCGGGTCAGGCGGGGAGGCCGGTGATCCGCAGCACATCGTCCATCAGCGCAGCGGCGGTGACTTCGGCGCCCGCACCCGGTCCCTGGATCAGCAACGGTTGCTCGCGGTAGCGGTCGCTGAAGATGGCCACGCGGTTGTCGGTGCCCGCGCCTCCGCACAGCGGATGGTCCGGGCCCAGCGAGCGCAGGCCGACCTGCGCCCCAGCCTGGTCGATGCAGCCGACGAAGCCCAGGCGTGCGCCCTCGGCGCACGCCTGCCTGAATCGCTCCGCCAACGGCGCATCCAGCAACGGCAGGGCGTCCAGCGCCTCGCCTGGCGACAACGCAGCGAGCGCCGGGGGTACCAGCGAGTGGACCCGTGCTGTCCCGGCCAATCGCTCCTCTCGGGTAAAACGCTCCAGGCCCGCCGCGCGCGCCAGGATCAGCAGTTTCCGGCGCACGTCCTCGCCCGACAGGTCCACGCGCGGATCGGGTTCGGTCAGGCCTAGCGCCAGGGCCTCGCGCACCAGCACCGAGAACGGAGTGCTTGCGTCGTACCTTCCGAACAGCCAGGCCAGCGAGCCGGACAGCACGCCCTCCACCCGATGGATGCGGTCTCCGCCAGCGACCAGCGTGCGCAGGCTGTGCAGCAGTGGCAGGCCGGCGCCAACCGTGGCGCTGTCGCCGTAATGCGCCTGGCCCTGGCGGCGGGCGCCCGCGATGGCCGCGGCACGCGAGCCGGGACCACCGTTGCCGAGCTTGTTGGCGGTCACCACGTGCACGCCGCGTACCAGCCAGCAATCACGCAGCACCCGCGAATTGGCCAGCCAGGCGAAACGAGGCAGGCTGCGCTCGGACCGGTGCAACCGCTGGTAGCGGGCCACGAAGGCGCTGCCCACCGTGCCGGTGCCCAGCAAGGCCAGCTTCGGTACCGCCTCCCTGCACGGCAGGTCGGCCAGGGAGGCGGCTTCAATCATGCATCGGCCAGCACGCGCTGCTGCTCCGCCGCGGTGGCGGACACGGCGCGCTCGGCGCGAAGCAGCGCGCGCGACAGGTCCGAGACCAGGTCTTCGGTGGACTCGATACCTACCGACAGCCGCAGCAGCCCGTCGGAGATGCCCGCCTTGGCACGCGCCTCGGCGGTCATCGCCGCATGGGTCATGGTCGCCGGGTGCGCGATCAGGCTCTCCACCCCGCCCAGCGATTCGGCCAGGGTGAAGTAGCGTAGGCCGTCGACGAAGGCGCGCACCGCCGCCTCGCCTCCATGCAGTTCCACGCTGAGCATGGCGCCGAAGCCCTTCTGCTGGCGCGCGGCGATGGCATGGCCCGGATGCGTTGCCAGGCCCGGGAAATACACCTTCGACACCACCGGATGATCGTCCAGCAAGGTGGCGATGGCGGTGGCGTTCTCCTGGTGCACGCGAAGGCGCGCGTCCAGTGTGCGAAGGCCACGCAGGGTCAGGAAGCTGTCGAACGGCGAGCCGGTCAGGCCCAGCGCGTTGGCCCACCAGGCCAGCTTCTCGTGCGTGTCCGGCTCGCGCGCGATTACCGCGCCGCCGACCACGTCGCTGTGGCCGTTGATGTACTTGGTGGTCGAATGCAGGACCACGTCGGCGCCGAATTCGATCGGCTTCTGCAGCGCCGGCGACAGGAAGGTGTTGTCGACCACGCTGATCGCGCCGGCCTTGCGGGCTGCGTCGATGACGAAACGCAGGTCGGTGATGCGCAGCAGCGGGTTGGAAGGCGTTTCGATCAGCACCAGCCTCGGCGCCTGGGCCAGCGCATCGGCGAACGAGCGCGGATCGGTCAGGTCGGCGGTGATCAGCTCGAAATGGCCCTTCTTCGCCAGCGCATTGAACAGGCGCCAGCTGCCGCCATAGGCATCGTGCGGCACCACCAGGCGGTCGCCCGGCTCGAGCAGGGCGTTCAGCACCAGGGTGATGGCGGCCATGCCGGTGGAAGTGACCACGGCGCCGGCGCCGCCTTCCAGTTCGGCCAGCGCCTCGCCCAGCAGGTCGCGGGTGGGATTGCCGCTGCGGGTGTAGTCGTACTGGCGCTTGTTGCCGAAGCCGTCGAAGCTGAAGTTCGA
>SEHC01000293.1 GCA_004173415.1 Lysobacteraceae bacterium | reverse complement strand
CCGCCGCTGTCGCTGTACTACATGCAGGGCCTGAACCTCACCCCGCTGCACGGCCACACCGCGCTGTTCGGCGTGTACGGCATGCTCGGCATCGCCCTGGTGCTGTTCTGCCTGCGCGGCCTGCGCGGTCAGATGGCCTGGGACACGCGGGCCCTGAAGCTGTCGTTCTGGGCGCTCAACATCGGCCTGGCGCTGATGGCCCTGCTGACCCTGCTGCCGCTGGGCACGATGCAGTTGCTGGCGGCGATCGAGCACGGCTATGCCTACGCGCGCTCGGCCGAGTTCATGCAGCAACCGATCGTGGAGATGCTGGTGTGGATGCGGGTGCCGGGCGACACCATCTTCAGCATCGGCGCGGTGGCCCTGACCTGGTTCGTGCTGCGGCTGTGGGTTGCGCCGAAGCGCGAAGCGCTGCTCCCGGGCAGCACCGAAGCCAGCGACGCCTGATCGATTGCAGTCCAGCTGGGACAAGGAGGGGCGGCCATGGCCGCCCCTCCTTTTTTTGCGAGCCCCAGGGACCTGCACGCCGCCCGGGCCTGCGGAATCTCCGCGGCAAAGACGCAGGAAAGTCAGACGATGACCTGGATCAAGGCAACCGACCCGCCAACGGCGCATCCTGCACCCATGGACCAGACTCCACTCCCACCCGTTGCCACCCGGCTGTCGCCGCGCTGGCTGGCCGTCGCTCCGCACCGGCTGATGTTCTTCGTCGGCGCCAGCAACCTGCTGCTGGCGATGCTGTGGTGGGCGGCGTGGCTGGCCGCGGCGCGCTGGCCGGCGCTGGCGATGCCGCAGCCGGCGCACTACGCAGGCTGGCTGCACGCCTTCATCATGCAGTTCCAGGTGTTGCCAAGTTTCATCTTCGGCTTCCTGCTGACCACCTTCCCGCGCTGGATGGGCCTGCCCGACTTCGAACGCTGGCGTTACCTGCCGGTCGGCCTGGGAATCTTCGGCGGCCAGGCGGCGATGCTGCTGGGCGTGCTGGGATGGGAAGCGGGGATCATGGTCGGCCTGCTGATGACCGTCGGCGGCTGGAGCGCGGGGCTGGCCACGCTGGCTCCGCTGCTGTGGCGCGAACAGGGCCGCACCTGGCATGCGCGTTCGTGTTTCGCGGCCCTGCTGCTCGGTTACGCGGGATTGCTGGCGTTCGCCGCCTTCCTGCTCGGCGCACCGCCGCTATGGGTGTTCGCCAGCATCAAGCTCGGCACTTTCGGCCTGCTGCTGCCGGTGTACCTGACCGTGGCCCATCGCATGTTCCCGTTCTTCGCCGCCAGCGTGGTGCCCGGCTACAAGCCGTGGCGGCCGCTGTGGCTGCTGGGCGTGTTCTGGCCGCTGTGCCTGGCCCACCTGCTGCTGGAACTGTTCCATGCCTATGCCTGGCTGTGGCTGGTGGACCTGCCGCTGCTGGTCCTGACCGCGACCCTGCTGTGGCGCTGGTGGCCGCGCGGACCCAAGCCCGGCCTGCTGGCGGTGCTGTTCCTGGGCCTGGCCTGGCTGCCGCTGGCGTTCTGGCTGTACGCGACCCAGAGCATCGCCTATGCGATGACCGGCGTGTACTGGCTGGGACGCGGACCGGCGCATGCGTTGTTCGTGGGCTTTTTCGGCAGCGTGCTGATCGCCATGGTCACCCGGGTCACCCAGGGCCACTCCGGGCGACCGCTGCGGATGCCGGCGGTGGCGTGGTTCGCCTTCATCGCGATCCAGGTGGTGGCGGTGATGCGCGTGGCCGCCGAGATATTGCCCGATGCCGGCGCCTGGCAGGCGCTGGCCGCGCTGGGCTGGCTGCTGGCCTTCCTGCCGTGGCTGTTGCGCATCGGCCGGCTGTATCTTGGGCCGCGCGCGGACGGCAAACCCGGTTGAGCGGCACCATGGCCCGGACGAGGGAATCGCGATGATCGAGTTCTACCCGCAGATCAAGCAGGTGCACGTGTGGATGGTGCTGCTGAGCGGCGCGCTGTTCGCCTTGCGTGGCGTCGGCGTGCTGGCCGGCGCGCGCTGGCCACAGGCGCTGGCGCTGCGCTGGGCCAGCTATGCCATCGACACCACCCTGCTGACCGCGGCGATGATGCTGCTGACGATCCTGCCGTGGGCGATGTTCGGCAACGGCTGGCTGGGGACCAAGATGGTGTTGCTGCTAGGCTACGTGGTGCTGGGCAGCCTGGCCCTGAAGCGTGGCCGCAGCGCGCGCACCCGGGCCTGGTGCTACGCCGCGGCGGTGCTGGTGTACCTGTGCATGGCCGGCATCGCCCGCGCCCACCATCCGTTGGGCTGGCTGCACTTTTGGATGGCCTGAGCGGAGAACACCACGCTCACCGATCCCACCACGGCCGCTGGGTTGAAGCCGGCAAGCGGCAAGGTCAGCCGCGTTCGAGCACGCGGCCGCCACGGTCGAGCAGCAGGCGCAGGCGCTGCCTGCGGTAATGGAAGGTGACCCGGTGCAGGCCTTCGTCTTCGCCGGTGCCGCGTTCGCACAGGACCGAGATGGCGCCCGCGTCGATCAGGGCCTGGACCTCGCGCGGATCCACGCCCAGTCCGGGACCGACCAGCCCGGCGTCGAGCTCGAGCTTCGGCGCCGACCCGCCACGTTCACTCGCGGTCATGTCCGTGCCAACGCCGGTGGCCGCCGAGTTCCGCCGGTTCCTCCCAGGCGCCGGACTCGCCGGACTCAGGGGCCGTGCAATCCACGCCCGCTGCGAACAGCGCCTCGCGTACCCCGGAGTGTTCCTGGGTGACGAATCCCGACCAGTCGCACTCGCCCGCCATCGCTCGTCTCCGTCCACGCACCGACACCGGTGCAGGGCTACAGCAGACCCGATCGGATCGGGAGTGTGGTTGACCTGGGTCAAGCCGGATCAACTCCTGGCGGCGGCTTCGGTCTACGATGCCGGGAGATTGATCCAGATCAATCGCCGCGCCGGCAGCGACCGCTACCGTGCACGCGTCAAAGGACGGCGGGTCCTGACCTTACCGCCCGCCGCCCACCATCAAGCCAACAAGGGGAGTCGCATGAAGCACGCAACCCGTTACCTGGTCCTGTTCCTGGCCGCCGCCACCCTGGTCCTGCCCGGCTGTCGCGGCGAGGACAAGTCCGCCACCGCCCCGGCCACCGCGAGCGCCGGCGACACCGGCGGTTCGCGCAAGGGCGATTTCGGTCCGCCCCAGGGCGAACCGATCAACGCGGTGCTGACCGCCCCGCCGCTGGTCCCGCCGGCCACCGGGCGCAAGGCGCCGGCCAAGGTGATCGTCACCCTGGACGTGGTCGAGAAGGAGATGCCGATTTCCGAAGGCGTCACCTACACCTTCTGGACCTTCGGCGGCACCGTGCCGGGCAGCTTCATCCGCGTGCGCCAGGGCGACACGGTGGAATTCCACCTGCGCAACATGCCCGACAGCAAGAT
>SEHC01000292.1 GCA_004173415.1 Lysobacteraceae bacterium | reverse complement strand
GGATCAAGCCGGTGGTGCCGTTCATGGACATGGCCGCGTTCGAGGCCGCATTGAAGCAGGCCTTCGCCGGCGGCCAGGCGCCGCTGACCGAGAGCGAGGCGCGGGCCGTGGACGAGACCCTGCGGGCCAACCTGGCCGCCGCCGACGGCCAGCCGGTGCCGGGCCAGCCGCCAGGCAGCGCGCCGCCCGCGGTGGACAAGGCCAAGGTCGGGCAGCTGATGGGCTTCTTCGTGGTCGGCCAGCCGCTGGGCCAGTTCAAGGAGCAGGTGGATACCGGCGTGCTGGCACAGGCGGTGCGACAGACCGCCGCGGGCAGCGCCCTGATGACCCAGCAGCAGGCGCAGGAAGTGCTCACCAGCACGCTGCAGAAGCTCCAGGCCCAGCAGGGCCAGCGCAACCGCGAGGAGGGCAATGCCTTCCTGGCCACCAACAAGACCGCCAAGGGCGTGATCAGCACGCCGTCGGGACTGCAGTACATGGTGTTGCGGGCCGGCAATGGCGCCCGTCCGACCCCGTCGAGCCGCGTGCGCGTCAACTACGAAGGCAAGCTCCTCAACGGAAAGGTCTTCGACAGCTCCTATGCGCGCGGCGAACCGGCCGAGTTCGGCCTGAGCCAGGTCATCCCCGGCTGGACCGAGGGCGTGTCGCTGATGCCGACCGGATCCAAGTACCGGTTCTGGATTCCCTCCGACCTGGCCTACGGCCCGGCAGGAAGCCAGAACGGCCCGGTCGCGATCGGACCTGATTCGACCCTTGTGTTCGATGTCGAACTGATGGGCATCTTGCAGTAACCAACGGACGGGACCAGAACACATGCGGGTAGCAATATTTGGAACGGGCTACGTCGGTCTGGTGACCGGCACCTGCCTTGCGGAAGTGGGCCACCACGTGGTCTGCGTCGACATCGACGCGGCCAAGGTCGAAGGCCTGAAGCAGGGAGTGATCCCGATCTACGAGCCGGGGCTCGAGCCCATGGTCAAGCACAACCATGCGGCCGGGCGCCTGGATTTCACCACCGACGCGGCCCAGGCCATCGCCCATGGCGAGGTCGTGTTCATCGCCGTGGGCACGCCTCCCGACGAGGACGGCAGCGCCGACCTGCAGTACGTGCTGACCGTGGCCCGCACCATCGGCCGGCACATGGACAAGCCGATCGTGGTGGTCGACAAGTCCACCGTGCCGGTGGGCACCGCGGACAAGGTGAAAGCGGCGATCGCCGCCGAACTGGAGGCGCGTGGCGCCCAGGTTGCCTTCGACGTGGTCTCCAATCCCGAGTTCCTCAAGGAAGGCGATGCGGTGAACGACTGCATGCGCCCGGACCGCATCGTGATCGGCGCGGACAATCCCAAGGCCATCGAGCGGATGAAGCGCCTGTATGCGCCGTTCAACCGCAACCACGAACGCATCGTGCTGATGGACGTGCGTTCGGCGGAGCTGACCAAGTACGCGGCCAATGCGATGCTGGCGACCAAGATCAGTTTCATGAACGAGATCGCCAACATCGCCGAGCGCGTGGGCGCGGACATCGAGCACGTACGCCACGGGATCGGCTCGGATCCGCGCATCGGCTGGCATTTCATCTACCCCGGCGCGGGCTACGGCGGCTCCTGCTTCCCCAAGGACGTACAGGCGCTGGCGCGGACGGCGCAGCAGCACGACTACCAGGCACGGCTGCTCGATGCGGTGGAAGCGGTCAACGAAACCCAGAAGGGCCATCTGTTCGAACTGATCCAGAGGCACTACGACCTGGGCGAGGACGAAGGCGTGCGTGGCAAGACCTTCGCGGTCTGGGGCCTGGCCTTCAAGCCCAATACCGATGACATGCGCGATGCGTCCAGCCGCCGCCTGCTGGCGCAGCTGTGGGAAGCAGGTGCCAGGGTGCGCGCCTACGACCCGGAAGCCTCGCACGAGGCGCGCCGGATCTTCGGCGAGCGCGACGACCTGGTGCTCTGCGATTCGGCCGCGTCGGCGCTCGAAGGCGCCGATGCGCTGGCCGTGGTCACCGAATGGAAGCAGTTCCGCAGCCCGGACTTCGCCCGCCTGGCTGCGCAGCTCGGCGATGCGGTGGTCTTCGACGGACGCAACCTCTACGACCCCGCCGAGGCCGAAGCCGCTGGCCTGGCCTATTACGGCATCGGCCGCGGCAGGTCCCTTCATGCAGGCTGATCCCCGCCCGTCGGCCGACCAGGCACTGGAACAGCGCCTGATCGAAATCGAAACCCGGCTCGCCTTCCAGGAACATGCGCTGGGCGAGCTGAGCGAAGCGCTGGCCGATGCGCGCGCCGAGGGCAGCCGCACCGCCGAGCTGATGCGCAGCATGCTCTCGGACCTGCGCAAGGTTCGCACCGAGCTGTACGCGGATGCGGCCGAAGAACCGCCACCGCCGCATTACTGACGCATTGCCCTGGCAGCCCCCGCACGGGCCGGCGCCCACCCAGAACAATCGACGACCATGACCGATTCCCTCCGCGACCAGTTGCTAGGACTGGGTTTCAAACCCGCCCCGACACCCGAACGCAAACCCGACAAGCGACCCGACAGGAAGGCGGAGGCCCGGCCCGACGCCCGCAACGACAGCCGCACCGACAGCCGCAACGAGAACCGCAACAAGCAGGCGCACAAGCCGGGCGGCGGCAAGCCGCTGCCGGGGCGCAGGTCCGGGCCGAATCCAGGTCCAGCCGCTGCCCGGGCCGGACAACCCAGGCCGGCGCGCTCGCGCGAGGAGATGGACCTGGCCAAGGCCTATGCCATCCGCGCGCAGAAGGAAAAGGAAGAGCGCATCGAGGCCGAGCGCCTCAAGCAGGAGGAGGCCCGCGTTCGCCGGGAAGCCAAGGCGAAGGTGGAAGTGCTGCTCCAGAACAAGGCCCTCAACGATCCGGCTGCCGATATCGCCCGTCACTTTCCCTATGGCGGCAAGATCAAGCGCGTGCATGTCAACGCCGAACAATTGAAAGCCCTCAACGCCGGCGAGCTGGGCGTGGTCCAGCAGAATGGCCGCTACCTGCTGGTCGCCGCCGCCGTGCTGGCGGAGGCTGAAAGCATTTTCCCGGCTTGCGTGGCATTGAAAGTCGATCCGGATGCGCCCGCTGGAGACGATCCCTACGCCGACCCGCAGTACCAGGTTCCCGACGACCTGGTCTGGTAGGTCGGCGCCGCGATCACGCGATTGCCGGCGTGGCCCGCGGCCGCGCCAGCAGCCAATACCAGGCAATCGCGAATGCGGCCAGGGAGATGAAGCCCGAGGCCACGAAGGCCGCCTGCCCGCCGATGCGCCAGAGCTGGCCTGCCAGCAGCGCCCCGACCACCCCGCCGACGCCCGACGACAAGCCGTAGAAGACGCCTTGGCCGTGGCCGTTGTGACGGCCCGGGAAGTATTCGGCCAGCAGCAGCATCGCGGCGGCGAAGAACGCGGC
>SEHC01000291.1 GCA_004173415.1 Lysobacteraceae bacterium | reverse complement strand
ATCTTGTAGAGGTGCGCCGGCAACTGCTCCAGCTTCTTCTCGGGGGTGGCGAAGTTCATCGCCAGCACCACGCACAACACGGTGACCAGCACCGTGACCACGATAGTCCACGCCATCTTCCTGCGACTCCAGTTCCTGCGAAACATGAGTGTCTCCCCCGATCAGGCGAAGTATCTGCAGGCTGACATGCAGGTTCGGTGAAAGTGGCCGGGCGGGGCCCGGTCAGACGAACCAGGCAAAGGCGAACAGGCCCAGCATGGCGAAGGCCACGCCCAGCTTGAGCACCGTGCCGAGCAGGATGCCCAGCCAGGTGCCGATCCCGACCCGCGTGGCCTTGCCGATTTCCCGCCCGTGCCAGAGTTCCCCGAGCAGCGCGCCTACGAAGGGACCCGCGAACAACCCCAGCGGCCCGAAGAACAGGCCGACGACAGTGCCCAGCACGGCGCCGGCCAGCGCCTTGCGGCTGGCGCCGACGCGCTGCGCGCCGACCATGGTGGCGAACAGATCCACCGCCACCGAAAGCAGGGTCAACAGGCCCAGGACCACCAGGGTCACCCAGCCGATCTGCTGGAAGTCCCCGGCCCAGGCGGCGAGCAGCATGCCGGCGAACACCAGCGGCAGGCCGGGCAGGGCGGGCAAAACCACCCCGGCGATGCCCACCACGACCAGGACCGCCGCCAGCAGGTAATACAGCGACTGTATTTCCAAGGAATTCTCCCAATTGAATCAATGAGTTAAGTTGTTTCTTGACAGGCCGGAAATAATTGCAATCTGGAAAAAAGCGGGTTACTGTTCAGGCGCTGCGCTTGCCAAGGTCACCGTGATTTGTGGCCTGATCGATGATCGCTACATCGTTACACGCTTTCTCCTTGCAACCAGCCGCCGGTGCATAGGCGTAAACCACCACCCGTTCCAGGGAGTCAGTAAAAATGGCAGATCGCGAAAACGGTACCGTCAAGTGGTTCAACGATGCCAAGGGCTTCGGCTTCATCAGCCGCGAGAACGGCGAGGACGTGTTCGTACACTTCCGCGCCATCCAGAGCCAGGGCTTCAAGAGCCTGAAGGAAGGACAGAAGGTCAGCTTCACCGTCGTCCAGGGCCAGAAAGGCCTGCAGGCAGACGCCGTCGAAGCGCTCTGACCCTGCCCAGCGGCGACAGCCGCCTGCAGGGATGGAAAAACCCGGCCTTGGCCGGGTTTTTCTTTTTTCGCTGACGGTATGACGATCGTGCGGTTAGCGCAGCACCACCCGTCCGTTGACCACGCGGACGTAGGTGTTCTCGCGGATGCCCGCCAGGTCGCGTTGGGTGATGACCACGGTACGGCCGTCGTCCATCCGCACGTGCACGTCGTAGCTGTTGCCGGTGGTCCGGTTCTGGATAGCCTTGCCGGCCGCCGCGCCGCCCACCGCGCCGGCGACCGCGGCGATGTTCTGGTTTCCCTTGCTGCCGCCGGTCTTGTCGGCGATCTCATGGCCGGCGATCGCGCCGACGATGCCGCCGAGCACGGCGCCCGTTGCCGCGGGAGCAGTGCGCCCCGAAGAGACGGTATCGATACGGGTGACGATGCCGCAGTCCAGGCAGCGGGCCGAGGAGCCCGAGTTGGACGGGTAGCTGTTGCCGTAACCGCCGTAGCCGGGCGAGGTGGTGGCGCAGCCGGCCAGCGCGGTGGCGGCAATGGCGCTCATGGTAAGCAGGCGGATATTCATGCGTTTCTCCTGAGGGGAAGGCTGGGGCGGTGGTATGTGGAAGGACGCAGGTCGCATCCCGTGGCCGCATCCTGTTCGTCCGCGCATGAACCCGGCGTCAACCGCGCGCCGCCAAGGCTTGGTTGTTGACCGCCGGCCAGTGTCGATTCAGCCGGCAGGCTTTTCGGATCAGCCGCGGAAATCCTGGTGGCATGCCTTGCAGCCGTCATTTACCTGCTTGATTGCTGCTTCCACGCCGGCGCAGTTGAGTGGAGGCGTGGCCAGAGCGCTGTCCAGGGTCGCGCGGTAATGGCTGGCATGTTCTACGAATCGCGGGTCATCGCTCAGGCCGGGCAGGGCAGGTTCCAGGTCATTCGCCATGTAACGCAAGGTTTGCAGGTGCGGCAACACATCCGTAGCGGCGCAACGGTTTTCCTTGGCGGCGGCTCCCAGCTGCGAGGCGTGGGCCTGCATCACGTGCATGACGGCATCGGGGAAATGGTCTTCCCAGGTCTTCCGGCCTTCGATCGCGCGCAACGCCATGACCACGCCGATGATGCCGAGAACCAGGCCGAGCAAGAACAGGAACAGGTAACGCGAGGCGTTGGACGAACGTGCGGGCTGGCTGGACATGCGGCTGGCTCCTGGAGGGATGTTCAGGCGATGGTACGACGCCCATCGCAGGTTTCGCCACGATTACAATGCGTGGATGAAGAAGGAACTACGCGAACGCTTCGCCGGCATAGACCGCCTGTACGGGCACGGTGCCGTGGACAGGTACGCGGACTGCCGGGTCGCCGTGGTCGGCATGGGCGGGGTCGGCTCGTGGGTAGCGGAGGCACTGGCGCGCTCGGGCATCGGCCACCTGACCCTGATCGACGCCGACGATATCTGTGTTTCCAACACCAACAGGCAGTTGCCGGCGTTGGAGGGCCAGTATGGCCGGAACAAGTCCGAGGCGATGGCCGAGCGCTGCCGGGCCATCAATCCCCTGGTCGAAGTCGAGGTGGTCCCGGCGTTCCTGACCGCCTCCAATCTCGAAGACCTGCTGGGGCGCGGGGTCGACCTGGTGCTCGATGCCTGCGACAGCTTCCGGACCAAGGTCGAGATGATCGCCTGGTGCCGTCGACGCAAGTTGCCCATCGTGGTCTCGGGCTCGGCCGGTGGCCGTACCGATCCCACCCAGATCCGCGTACGCGACCTGTCACGCACCGAACACGATGCGCTGTTGGCATTGATCCGCAAGAAGCTGCGCAGCGAGTTCAACTTCCCCAAGAACCCGGACCGCTATTTCGGGGTGCCGGCCGTGTATTCGCTGGAAAACGTCAAGTATCCGCAGGCCGACGGCAGTGTCTGCGGCGTGCGTCCGCAACTGGGTCCGGATGCGGCGCTGAAGCTCGATTGCGGGGCCGGACTGGGCGCGGCCACCCATGTCACCGGCGCGTTCGCCTTCGCCATGGTGGCCAAGGCGCTCGAATTGCTTTTGAAGCAGGCTCCCACCCACTGAGCCGGCTCGGCTTCGAGGCCTGTCGGGGCCGGATCGGATTCTTGCGCGCTGCGGCCCCCTCCGTGCCGGTGACCTGGGTCAGCGCGCATCCGGCAGGTTGAACAGGCGGCGGGCATTGCGGCTGGTCGCATCGGCTATCGCCTGCGGGTCCTGGCCACGCAGGCGGGCGATGGTTTCGCAGATCACCGGCAGCCGCGCCGGTTCGTTGCGCTGCCCGCGGATACCG
>SEHC01000290.1 GCA_004173415.1 Lysobacteraceae bacterium | reverse complement strand
CGGACCCGACGCGGGCCGCGTCATGAGGTCCCTATTTGGTCTTGCTCCCGGTGGGGTTTGCCGTGCCGGCCTGTTGCCAGGCTCGCGGTGCGCTCTTACCGCACCATTTCACCCTTGCCTGATCTCCGAAGAGCCATCGGCGGTATCTTTCTGTTGCACTTTCCGTCAGCTCGCGCCGCCCAGGCGTTACCTGGCACCGTGCCCTGTGGAGCCCGGACTTTCCTCGGCACCCGCCTTCACCGGAGTGATGCGAGTGACGCGACTGCCTGGCCGACTCCGCCGTGCGCATTGTCGCACAGTGCCGGGAGCGCCCATGGCGAGGAAGCAGCGGTTGACCGGGAGGCAGCCCTTGGCCGGCGCGCAGGCAGGTGGCAGCCTGCACGGGCGGTCAGGGGTTCGCCTGGCCGTAGAGCGACTTGCGCGGCGCGCCACTGAGTTCGGCGGCCAGCTTGGCCGCGGTCGAGGGCGGCAGGTGTTCGCTCAGCTTGGCGTAAAGGCGCCGGCCTTCGACCAGTTGCGCTTCGGCATCGTCGCCGACCCCCTGGACCATCACCACGAACTCGCCCTTGCGCTGGTTGTCGTCGGCCTCCACCCGCGCGCGCAGTTCGGCCAGGGTTCCATCCAGCACCGTCTCGAACATCTTGGTCAGCTCGCGTGCGACGACCGCCGCGCGCCCGTCGCCGAACACCTGGCACATGTCGGCCAGCGATTCGGCGATGCGGTGGGAGGATTCGTAGAACACCAGGGTGCGGGCCTCGCTGGCCAGGCCGCCGAGGCGTTCGCGGCGCGCCGAGGACTTGGCCGGCAGGAATCCCTCGAAGCTGAAACGATCACTGGGCAGGCCGGCCACGCTGAGCGCGGCGATGGCCGCGCAGGCGCCCGGCACCGGGCTGACCCGCAGTCCGGCCGCGCGCGCGGCACGGACCACGCGGTAGCCCGGATCGCTGACCAGCGGCGTGCCCGCATCACTGACCAGGGCCAGCGAGTCGCCGCCACGGATGCGCTCGACGATGCGCTCGCACATCGCCTCCTCGTTGTGCTCATGCAGGGCCAGCAACGGGCGGTCGATGCCGAAATGCGAGAGCAGCTGGCGGGTATGCCGCGTGTCCTCCGCGCAGATGGCGGCGACGGTCTTCAACGTGTCCAGCGCCCGCGGCGAAAGATCGGCCAGGTTGCCGATCGGAGTGGCGACGATGAAGAGGGTTCCAGCGGTCATTGGCGGCGTTCCTGAAGGCTCTGGGCTGAACGCAGTCCCGCGCCGCCGAAGGTACAATCCTAGCCGGTTCCCACGCACAGCCGCCGAGCAAGCCCATGGATAAGCGATTCGGAAGGATCTTCCCCCTGCTGTTGCTGGCCGCCCTGGTTGCCGGCTGCGCGACCAGCCAGGTCAGCGGCCCATCGACCCCGGCCGTCTCTGCAAGCGGCGCCTTGCGCGAAGCGGCGGCACTGGCCCGCAACGATGCGGCGCTGGTCGGCCAGGCCAAGGCGGATAACGCCCGGAAGATCGAACGTTTGCTCGCAGGGATCGACAACGCCACCCTGGCTCGCGACGCCGCTGCCCTGCCGGCCGGCGATCCGCTGTATCCGTTCGCCGGCCGCGCGCTGCTCAATCGCGGCCTGCCGCTGCCGCGCCCGTTCGATCGCGGCGCGCAATGGCGTTTCGACCTCAATGGCCGGCCCGCGGCCGAACGCGACGGTTATCGCCCGCCGGTCAAGCTCGCCGTGTTGCTGCCGTTGTCCGGACAACTGGCGACGGCCAGCGCGCCGGTGCGCGACGGCCTGCTGGCAGGCTATTACGGCGAAAGCCGGCGTCGGCCGGAAATCAATTTCTACGACACCGCCGGTACCGCCGGCGGCGCCGCCACCGCCTATGCGGCCGCGGTCGCCGCGGGCGCGGACTTCGTGGTCGGGCCGCTGGGTCGCGACGAAGTCAACGCGGTGTTCCGCCAGGGCGAGTTGCCGGTGCCGATGCTGGCGCTGAACCGCGGCACCTCGGCGCCGCCACCGGGCAATGCCGGCTTCTCGCTGGCTCCCGAGGACGACGGCATCATCGCCGCCGAATACCTGCTGGGTCGCGAGCGCCGCAATGCGCTGGTGATCAGCGGCAACGACGACAACGGCGCCCGCGCCGCCAGCACGTTCCGTGAACGCTTCATCGGCCGCGGCGGCAACGTGATCGAGACCCTGTCCGTGGCCGATGCGCCGGGCGACCTGTCGGGCCTGCTGGCCAGCGCCTCGCAGCGCGGGGTCGACGCCGTTTTCCTCGCGGTGAAGGGCAGCACCGCGCGCGCCCTCGCCCCGCAACTGGCCCTGGCCGGGCTGGGCGGCAAGAGCCGGGTGGGCACTTCGCAATTGATTTCCGGAACGGGCAAGCCGGAACAGGACGCGGCCCTGGATGGCATCGTCTACCCGACCGAAGTGTGGACCGCGCGCGGCCTGGCCGGCCTGCCCTCGGCCAGCGTCGCCGCCGCGAGCCTGCCGACCGCACGCGGTCCCGCTGCGCGGCTGTTCGCCTTCGGCCATGACGCATGGCTGTTGACCGCCTACCTGGAGAAGCTGGCTACCGGCGACAACGTGCAGCTCAAGGGCGCCACCGGCGCGCTGGCCCTGGACGGTTTCGGCAACGTGATCCGCACCCCGGCCTGGGCCACGTTCAACAACGGCCACCCGGTCCCCGTGGCCGGTGGCGACTGAACCGACGAGACCGGATCGCAGGGCGCGTGGCGTCCTGTCTGAAGCGGCCGCGCGCGATTACCTGCTGCGCGCGGGCCTGCGCCTGGTGGCGCGCAATGCCGGTTATCGCGGCGGCGAGATCGACCTGGTGATGCTCGATGGCAGCGCCCGCGATGGCGACACGCTGGTATTCGTGGAAGTGCGCTACCGGCAGTCGCGGTCCTTCGGCGGTGGCGCGGCTTCGGTGGATGGCGGCAAGCGCCGCAGGCTGGTGCATGCGGCCCAGCTGTTCCTGGGCGAGCATCCCGAGTACGCGCACGCGGCGTGCCGGTTCGACGTCATCGAGGCCGAGGGCGATCCGCACGCGCCCCGCCTGACCTGGCTTCGCGACGCTTTCCGGGCCGACGACGCATGAGCGAGGTGCCCGGGCAATAGCCGATGGCGGGGGTCGATGACCCAAGCCTGCGCCGTCCCATCGATCAGATGCGCGAGGTCGGCAAGGGCCGCTCGCGGTGCATGAGGCTCCATTCGGCATGCTCGCTCAGCGCGGCGTCGCCCAGCGCGCGCAACACCCGCCGCTGCTCGTCCACGTCGAAGCAACTGTCCAGCAGGCGCTGGGCAGAACCGAAGATCCGGCGCATGAAGCCGTATTGGCGGATCAGTTCCTTGTCGGCCTTCTTGTGCATGTAGGCCTCGTGCACCGCCGCAGCGACCGACAGGACGCCCATCGCCGAGACCAGGGCATGCTTCAG
>SEHC01000289.1 GCA_004173415.1 Lysobacteraceae bacterium | reverse complement strand
GCAGTGCGCAGCAGGAAGGTGTCGTTGGTGCCGTCAGGCGCGCCGTCCAGGAAGAACCGCCCGTCGCCCTGCAGCAAGCCACGGATCCGCACCTCGTAATCGCCCTTGGCCGACTTGAACGAGGCGCCCTTGTCGTTGACCGCCACCACCGGCGCCTCCTTTGCCTTGGCGACCTGCTCTTCCTGCTGCAGCTCCAGCCTGCGCTCGAGGATGCTCAGGCGCTGGTCCAGGCCGGCCAGGCCAGGTTCGGCTTCCGTCGCACCCTCCGCGGCCTGACTGCCTCCCACCCGGCGTTCCAGCGCTTCCAGCCGCTGTTGCAACTGCTCCACGGTCAGTGCGTCCTGCGCCCACGCCGGAACCGCCAGGCCGCACGCCATCAGTCCCGCGATACACGCGGTGGGGACCTGGCTTCGACCTTGCTTGCTTGCTTTTCGCATGGGAGATTTCCTGAATAGGCGCATGTGCTGGAACCCAGATGCTGCGGATGCACACTGAATGAGAGAAATGACTTAGGGAACTCGGCTTATGTCGCATTGGCATGACCGGCGGAATTTCCGGGGCTGGAGCGACAGATTGTTAAACTGCATGCTCCCTGTCTACGCGCCTGGCCATGTCCGACTCTCCCACCGCCCGCTATGCCGCCGAACTCGACTCCATCCGGGCCCAGGGCCTGTTCAAGTCCGAGCGCATCATCACCAGCCCACAGTCGGCCGAGATCCAGCTGGCCGACGGTCGCACCGTGCTGAATTTCTGCGCCAACAACTATCTGGGCCTGGCCGACCACCCCGACATCATCCAGGCGGCCAAGGATGCACTGGACAGCCATGGTTTCGGCATGGCCAGCGTGCGCTTCATCTGCGGCACCCAGGACCTGCACAAGCAACTGGAAGCCAGGATCGCCGAGTTCTTCGGCACCGAGGACACGATCCTCTACGCCGCCTGCTTCGACGCCAACGGCGGCCTGTTCGAACCACTGCTCGGCGAGGACGACGCGGTGATTTCCGACGCCCTCAACCACGCCTCCATCATCGATGGCGTGCGCCTGTGCAAGGCCAAGCGCTTCCGCTACGCGAACTGCGACATGGCCGACCTCGAGGCGCAACTGCAGGCGGCCGACGCCGCCGGCTGCAAGACCAAGCTGATCACCACCGATGGGGTCTTCTCGATGGACGGCTTCATCGCCCCTCTGGACGAAATCACCGCGCTGGCGAAGAAGTACGGCGCCCTGGTCCACATCGACGAGTGCCACGCCACCGGCTTCCTCGGTGCCAGCGGGCGCGGCTCGGCCGAGGTCAAGGGCGTGCTCGACAGGATCGACATCATCACCGGCACCCTTGGCAAGGCGATGGGCGGCGCGCTTGGCGGCTTCACCACCGCCAGGAAGGAAGTGGTGGAGCTGCTCCGCCAGCGCTCGCGTCCGTACCTGTTCTCCAACTCGTTGCCGCCGCACGTGGCCGCGGCCGGGATCAAGGCCTTCGACATGCTGTCGGCCGCCGGCGAACTGCGCGAACGCCTGGCCGAGAACACCCGCTACTTCCGTGAACGGATGACCGCCGCTGGCTTCGACATCCGGCCCGGCGTGCATCCCATCAGCCCGGTCATGCTCTACGACGCGCCCCTGGCGCAGCGCTTTGCCGAGCGCCTGCTGGAAGAAGGGATCTACGCGATCGGTTTCTTCTTCCCGGTGGTGGCCAAGGGCCAGGCCAGGATCCGCACCCAGATGAGCGCCGCCCATAGCCGCGAGCACCTGGACAGTGCGATCGATGCATTCACCCGTATCGGGCACGAGCTCGGGGTTATCAAGGGCTGACTGAGGCAGGCGCGCGCCTTGCCTAGGCGGCCCCGTGGCCACCGCGCCGGGCGTCCGGAGACAAGGCGATCATTTCCTGCGGCGACAGTTCCCGCCATCCACCCTTGGGCAGGTCGCCGAGCAGCAAGGGTCCGATCGCCACGCGCACCAGGCGCAACACGCCGATATCGAATGCAGCCAGAAGCCTGCGTATCTGCCGGTTGCGGCCTTCATCCAGCGCGACCTCCAGCCACGCGTTCTTGTCGCCGTGGCGCAGGATCGACACCGAGGCCGCGCTGAGTTGCTCCTCGTCCACGACAGTGCCGGCCACCAGGCGCCCCAGCAGGGCAGCGTCGGGAATCCGATCCACCTGCACGTGGTAGGTCTTGCGCGGCCCCGTGTCCGGCGCGGTAATGCGCGCCGCCCATTCGGGATCGTTGCTGAAGAGCAGAAGGCCTTCGCTGGCCTTGTCCAGGCGTCCGACGGGCGCGATCCAGCCCAGGCCTGCGCCATCGAAGCACCGGTAGACAGTGTCGCGGCCTTGGTCGTCCTGCGCCGACGTCACCAGTCCTCGCGGCTTGTTGAGCATCAGGTAGCGGCGACGTCCTTCGCCGATCTCCACGCCATCGACGGCAAGGCGATCGACTCCACGCAGCACCGGGGACTCGCTGTTCCTGACCACCCGCCCGTTCACCGACACGCGCCCGGCCTCGATCCATTTGGCGGCCTCCGTGCGCGAGCAGATCCCCAGCTTTGAAAGCACCCGTGCCAGCCCGTGACGCACGGCGATGGGCGCTGCTGAAGTGTGTTTCGATGCCATGCGGGTACAATCGCGCGCCGGATCGGCGCGTGGGACCTGCCTTATTTCTTCACCGGTTCTTCTGGGGCCGGCATCGGCGCCGGCGCCGGCGCGGGCACGGCGCCCTTGACCACACGGACGCCGCGCGACTTCATCCACGCATCGAACTCATCGGCGGTCATGCGCTTGCCGTTCTGGGTCATGTCGAAGCGCCAAGGCGTATTGTCGAACTCGGTCTTGGGCTTGTAGGCGGCCGGATCGTCGGGATTGGCCGCGCTAGGCGCCGGGATCACCATCGCCATGTTCTGGCAGGCCTGGACGCGAAGCCTCAACAGCACGCGATCCACCGACTGGGCCTCGTCGAAGCCGTTGGCCAGGACCCCGCTCGGGGCGCCCAATGGCGATGTGGTGGTCGAAAGCTCGGTCGCCACAGGGGCGAGCACGGCCTGGCCCGACGAGGCCAGCGAAGGCAATACGGCGCCTGCGCAATCCTGTGCGGCCTGCGCGGCGGGAATGGCGGCGACGGCAAGCAGGCTTGAAAGAAAAATGCGGCGCATGGCCAACCCGGGTGTGTGTGGGGGCCTGAGTGTATGAAGCGCCGAATCCAATATCAAGGAACCGGCGCACGTGCGCGCGGACTCAGCGCGAAGCGGTCATTGCAATGCATGCGGGGGAAGTGAGTCGAGGCCGCGCGACCCGCCCTGGCACCGCCTGCGCTCCAAAAAAAGAAGCCCGGCACTAGGCCGGGCTTCGGGTCTTGCTCGAACGAGCGTCCGATTAGTTCTGGACGTTCAGCTCGGTACGACGGTTCTTCTCGCTCTTGCAAGCCGGGAAGGC